>JBGTRS010000045.1:11475-14871 GCA_041940665.1 Pyrinomonadaceae bacterium
TGAGTTTTTAAGAGCACGTGTTTTCTTATATAATAAATATTGTTCTTCCAAGAGCTGTAGTTCTTTTAACCAAATATTTTTTTCACTTTTTCCCTTCAAATCAAGTAACTCAGCCTGTTCCGATTCATCGGTATGGATAATATGGGGTTTAACAATATCACGGATAAAACTATTTAGATCGAGAGAGTCGGAACTTTTAACCTGATAAGATGACTTTTCAGACTTCTTGCCGCTCAAAACATCGTCAAGTAAATTTCCAGAACCAATTTCTGCATCAGTATTTTCTGATCTGATATCAATCTGAGATGATTGAGTTGAATCTTCAAGCCATTGACGAACTTGACGGGCGGCTGATTCATAATTCTCCGAAGTTAAAAGACTTTTGCGAAGGTTGCGAAGTTCCGAGAAAAGAGGAATTTGCAAAAATATTCTATCTGGATGAAAATCATCAATTTCATTGAAACTGAGCTGTAAAAATTTACTCTTATCACTGCCGATGTCTAAGGTCAGCTTTACATCCAAAGAATTCATAACTTCTTCAAAATTATCTCTGTCAATTTCATAAATTTTGAAATCATTAGGAGAATAACCGAAATTCACGGATTGGTTTTCGCGTCCGCTGAAATCACCCGTAAAAAGAATGTAAAAAGGCGGATCTTCGGGAATTGCGACAGCTTCGGTCTCAAAAGAAAATTGTGCTTCTAGATCAGAATCGGTCGGAATCATAAGAACAAACCTCCGCAAAATATCTCAGTGTTGATTTGAAACAACTATCGTATTTTGAGAAGTAAAAGTCAATAATAATAAGGAAATAGTTACGAAGTTATTTTCCGATACAAAAAGTGGAAAAAATTCTGGTGAGCATATCTTCAGTAGTTGTTTCGCCAGTAATTTCTCCTAAATATCGAATGGCGTTGTGAAGACCGACCAAAATTATTTCTTCACTCATTTTTTGGTCAAGCAAATCCATCGAGTGTTCGATTTCGGACTTAGCCCGTAAAAGCAGATCATTGTGGCGTGCATCGGAGACGAGAAAACCGGAATAATCAGTTTCCTTAGCTGAAAAAGGTTCGACAATGGCTTGTTGGAGATTATTCAACCCCTGACCGGTTTTCGCGGAAATATGAAGAACATTTTGATTGCCATTAGGTTTAACAATTTGCTGTGTTAAATCGTTTTTGTTAACGGCGATAAGATGATTTATATCCTTTACCTGAGCGAGAATTTCTTTATCTTCAGAAGTTAAATTTTGCGAACCATCAAGTAAAACAATCACCAAATCCGCATCAGCAATAGCTCGTTTTGAACGCTCAACACCTAAACTCTCAACCAGGTCAAATGTTTCGCGTAATCCGGCGGTATCAATAAGGGAAATGGGAATATTGTTGATAGTAAAATTTTCGTTTAACTGATCTCTGGTCGTGCCCGCAATTTCAGTAACGATAGCTCGTTCTTGTCCGAGTAATGCATTAAAAAGGCTGGACTTTCCGACATTAGGACGGCCAACCAAAGCGACTTTTAAGCCTTCCCGTAGAAGTTTTCCGGCTTTAAAAGTTTCGGTAAGCTTTCCAAGTTGTCTGGAAATATCAAAAAGTTTGTTTTTGATATTTTCGGCTTCCAAATCGGGCAGATCATCTTCAACAAATTCCAGGGCCGATTCAAGAAAAACAATCACGTTCAACAAATCATCCTTGAGCGGTTGAAGTTGATGTGAAAATTCACCGCGAAGTTGTCGGATCGCTTGTCGCGTCATCGCGATACTGTTTGCGTCAATCAAATCACGGATGGCTTCGGCCTGGGATAAATCCATCCGGCCATTTGCCAAAGCTCGTAAAGTAAATTCTCCGGGTTCGGCTAATCTCGCATCCAATTTTAGACAAATATCCAAAACTTGCCGAAGCAAAACAGGTGATCCGTGACAACTGATTTCAATCACATCTTCACCCGTAAATGATTGAGGTGATTGAAAATATGTTATTAGGGCTTCATCAATAATTTCATCAACTTCAAAATCATAAATCTTTTTAAGACTGACAAAACGTGGTTTGGGATAAAAGTTCTCATCCCGGACAAGTTTGCGTGTTATGAAAAGTGAAGCATCGCCGCTCAGTCGGATTACACCGATTCCGCTGCGTCCGAGAGGAGTTGCTAATGCGACAATTGTATCCATATTAATTTGCCCTTAAAAACAAGAAAAACACAAAGAAATGAGATACTCAAATCCTTGTGCCGGAATATATTTTCGACAGGTATTTATTTAAGACGGACCTGCAAACGTCTGTCTCGACCTTGCCCGATGGATTCGGTAATTAGATCACTTTCATCTTGAAGCGAAAGATGTATGACCCGGCGTTCGGTTGAATTCAGATCGCCGAAAGTAAAAGGTATGCCTTTATCGCGAACAAACTTGGCGGCGTATTTTCCCATAGCGTGGAGTTCCGATTTTCTGGTTTGGCGAAAACCTTCCGCATCGCAAACAAAACGGTGCTGACGATCTAGTTCGTGACCGAAAAGCTGAAAAAGAATCGTTTCAAAGGCATCGAGCAATTCACCGTTTTCACTTAAAGCGTAGGAAACATCATCGCCGTTCAGATTTAAAAGACAGCCTTCGTCATCCGACCATACGGCACTGGCTTCCATGTCAAAATCCAAATCTTCAAGAATTTCGTTTAGAAACTCCTCAGCGTTTTCACAAAGTTCTTTCATAAAATTTTAAGATGTTGCG
Source organism: Pyrinomonadaceae bacterium (assembly GCA_041940665.1). Taxonomy (GTDB): domain Bacteria; phylum Acidobacteriota; class Blastocatellia; order Pyrinomonadales; family Pyrinomonadaceae; genus Aridibacter. Next base: position 14,201 of record JBGTRS010000045.1, read on the forward strand.
GGTTTCGGTTTTTTCCGCAAAATTTCTTTTTTCTCTTCTTTCTCTTCAGTTTCTTCCGGCTCATCGGATTTATTAATGTAATTGATGATCATCTGTTGAGCAAACATTATGATATTTCCGGTAAACCAGTAAAGCAAAAGTCCGGAAGGTGCCGACCACATAATCCAAAGCATCATTATCGGCATAATGTAAGTCATCATCTTTTGCTGCATCTGCTGTTCGGGCGTAACGCTCGGTGTGGTCGGCGAAAACTTGAACGACAGAACCATCGAGATGGCAAACGCAAATTCCAGGATGTGATACGGATCGCCCGCCGAAAGATCAGGCAGCCAGAGGAATGATTCCTGTCTGAACCCGAGATAGATCGAAACCGTTATGTAAAGAGCGATCAGAAGCGGAAACTGCAGAAGCATCGGCAGACATCCGCCGATCGGAACGGCACCTTTCATCATACGGAGTTGTTCCATCTGTAGCTCACGCATCCGCGGATCATCCATTGGAACACCTTGCTTCTGCAATTCCTTTTGCTTGTCCTGAATTTCCTTTAATTTCGGGGCATTCTTCTGGGCTTTTTTAAAAGACTTGGAAGAAAACCAACGGAAAGGAAACAGCAATGAATAAAAGAAAAGCGTAAAAATGATGATCGCAATGCCGTAATTATTGACAAAATT
>JBGTRS010000046.1:0-4717 GCA_041940665.1 Pyrinomonadaceae bacterium
AGCGAATCAAAATGGCTGATCAACAGCGCCGGAAAGGATTTTTCATTGCTTATCAGTTCGCAAAGCGATGGTTTTACGGCCCTACTTCTGAACGGTATCGAACCCGCCGTCGTCCGTTCCGTGACCTGCAAGGAAGACGAGATAGATGACGAGATATACCGCCTGCTTGTCTATTATCAAGACCGTTTCGCCGTCGAAAACAACACGAGCCTTTTACAAAAAATGCTTGTCGTCGGTGATGAGGTCGTTCCCGAAAGACTCAAAGAAATTACCGCTGAAGCCCTCGGCGAAGCACTCGATATCTTACGCCCCGAAGAGGTCGGTCTGAATCTTCCGATGAGCAATCTCAAATTTGACGACATCGCCGCACCCGCCGGCATCGCCACACTCGGCTGGAAGTAATTTCAAACGCTTGTAAATTTTTTTGCATTTATCATTAATAAAGCTGAAAACAAAGCGATTTACAAATCTTTACCGTGAAAATTTTGCTTTTGATTCCTAACTCCTATAAAGTGAAACTTTCTCTCAAAAAAAATCGTTAAACCTTTGCATAATGAGAACAAAAGCTATCGCCGTAAATAATATCCAAAATTTAGATGATGCCGAGCTGATTACAAAAGCCATCGGCGGACGTGAAGAAGGGTTTGAAGAACTCGTTTCGCGTTATCAAAGACCGATCGTCAGCTATGTCTATCGAATGCTCAATGATTATGATGCTTCGCTGGACGTAACACAGGAAGTTTTTATCAAAGTTTATAATTCGCTCGAGCGGTACAGCTCGGAATATAAATTCTCGACCTGGCTTTACCGCATCGCCCACAATGCCGCCATTGATCATATCCGCCGAAACTCCAAAAATTTACAAAGTCTTGAAACCGAAAATCAAAACGGCACGTATGAACTACAACTCGAAAGTCCGCGTCCGACACCGGAAAAGGAACGCGAAAGAAGCGAATGGCGGACGGAGATCGAGGCGGTCGTGCGGTGTCTGCCGACCGTTTATCGGGAATTGATAATTTTGCGGCACGCCAAAGACTTAAGTTACGGTGAAATCGCCGAAATTACGGAGCTTCCGCTCGGCACGGTCAAGAACCGGCTTTTCCGGGCGAGAGAAATGATGCGTGAAATGTTCATCGAACGCGGGATTGACGGAGTTTAGATGTTTATGAACTACAACCAATTACAATATCATCAGGAAACAGGCATTTTGCAGACGGAGGATGAGCGGCAGATGGGTTTGTTTCTGCATCTTTCCGCTCTTGCCAATATGATCATTCCGTTTGCGGGTTATGTTTTACCGATCGTCATCTGGCAAACTCAAAAAGAAAATATGCCCGCCATCGAATCTCACGGCAAAGAAGCCGTCAATTGGATGATCTCTTCCTTTATTTACAGCATTTCACTGGTCGTTCTGCTAATAATCGGTATTGTTTTTCTTTTCTCGGATGTAGTTGTGTTGGGCGGTTTGCTTTTAGGTGTGTCTTTTTTGCTTTTAATGGCACTTTCGCTGGCAAATATTTTTTACGCCGTTTATGCGGGTGTCAAAGCGAATAACGGTGAGTATTGGGAATACCCGTTAAATATCAGATTCTTAAAATAAAAATTTTTGATGAACTTTCAGACGGAAAAATTTGGGAAAAAAGTTTGTCCGCGGCCGGAGATTACCGAATATCTCGACGGTGAGTTAAAGCCGGGTGAAGAATTGGAGTTGGAAATACATTTTGCCGAATGCAAGGTTTGTCTGGATGAACTTAACTCGCAAAAGCAGGTTTCTTCATCGCTCGAAATTCTGCTTGACGCAGAAAAGGACGAGATCGAACTTCCCGTAAATTTTACAAAGGTCGTCACGGCAAAAGCCGAGTCGAATCTGGACGGAGTCCGGAGTCCGAAAGAACGCTCGAGAGCATTATTTATCTGTGCGATTCTTTTTACATTTTTGATTTTCGGCTTCGGGACGGAAAGCGAGACTTTGCTTTTTGCGGTTGAAAAATTTGCGGAGCAGGTTTTGGCCGTCGGCGGTTTTGTTCTGCATCTTTTTTATTCTTTAACCGTCGGAATTTCGGCAATTTTCGGCTCGTTTTGTAATGAGTTCGTATTCAGTTCAGGATTGGTTTTACTCGGTTTGGCAATAGTTTTCGTGATCTCGTTTTTGATACTTTCGCGAATGATCTTACGTTTTAACCGCTCTTAGATAATTGTAACGCCGGCATCTTGCCGGCAGTCCTGAGAGCGTCCCGCTCTCAGATACAACGTAAATTATGACGAGATTGAGCAAAATTCAACAATATGCGGCGGCAAGATGCCGCCGCGACTGCCACCGGGACGGTGGCGTTACAGTTTTTTCTTAAAAATGGTTTTGGAAAATGTCTTTAAACTCGAAATAAGTTTTCCCCGCATCGCTCTTCGGCGGTTCTTTTTAGGTTTATCGGTAATTCTACTTTTGAGCCTGACAATGTTCGCCCAAACCCAACTATCACAACCCGACGACAAAACTTTGATCATCGAAAACGCACCCGAACAGGAAATTTTCGCGTTCGGCAAAACCGTCATCGTCAAACAAAAAGCCAAAGGTGTCATGTCATTCGGCGGCGATGTCATCGTCGAGGGCGAGGTGAGCGGGGAAGTTGCGACCATCGGCGGTTCGGTCATCCAGAAAAAGGACGCCTTTATCGGCGGCGATGTTTTTGTCATCGGCGGAAAATATCAGCCCGAAACCGATAACCCGAAACGCAACAAAGATAAAGAAACGCTCGTTTACGCTGGATACGAAGAAGAATTGAGAAATTTTTCCCAAAATCCGTCGCAGATATTTTCGCCTTCATTCACACCAAGCTTTTTCGCTTTGCGGCTTTTTAATCTTCTCTTGTGGTTCGGCGTTTCGTTTCTTTTGACCGTCATTTCACCCGGAGCGATCAGTCGGGCGGTAACGCGTTTCAGGCTTTCCAAACTAAAAGTTTTCGGCATCGGAGCGTTGGCATTTCTCGTCATTAATCTCGGATTTATTTTAAGTTTTCAATTTCTGCCCGAATTCATCGCCTTTCTGATCGGCTTGATCGCTTTTGTTTTTATAATTCTTTCATACGTTTTCGGCCGTGTCGCCCTGCAGGTCAGCGTCGGCAAATGGATTCTAAAAAAATTCTCGCCCGACAAAAAACGCTCCGAAACATTAGCCCTCTTTATCGGTGCGTTCATCTGGACGCTTCTTCTCTCCATTCCATACATCTGGACAATCGCTCTTTTCGCACTTTTTGCTTCAAGCTTGGGCTTAGTCTTGACGGCTCGTTCAACCAAAGAAAAATGGGAAACGGTTTGAATAAATATGATGATTAAAATCTTTATATTTATAATTGCATTATGAAAAGAAAAGAATTTTATTCAATTCTAGTGCTGACAGCACTTTGTTTTTTACCAGCATTTCAGGGATGTAGTAATTATCTCGCAGAAGTAAAGCAAAATGATAATTTACAGGAAGTAAAAGATGTTAGGAACCTCAAAGAATTCAACGCGGAGTTTCGTCAAAACTATATTCTTGAAAGTACTAATCGACAATTTGCAACGAATGGCGATTACTTTTGGGCAGGAATTCCGCATTCCGGAATCGCAAAAAGCACCGATGGCGGTAAATCCTGGCAAGCATTACTAAAAGAAGAAAATCAAGAAATTAGTGAATTGCTCAACGATCCTTCAAAAAATATTTTCTTTATCAGCGAAGATCATGGCTGGATTTCAGGAGACAATCAGACATGGGAAACGGAAAATGGCGGCAAAACTTGGAAAATACTTTACAAAAAACAATTTGAAAATATTTTCTTTTATAATGAAAATATCGGATGGATGAATATAGTTGATAATAAAAATAACCGAAGTAAGTTTTATACAACCCGGAATGGTGGCAAAAATTGGATTACTTGTCCGAATCAGGAAGCTATCCGCCTAAGTCCATCAGCTTTTTTTGTCAGTTTTGATGTTGGTTGGGCTTTTCTTATCGATCACGAAAATCGTAATCGTAATGAGGTAACGGGCATTGTTAAAACGGAAAATGGCGGATGTAGTTGGAAAAAAGTTTGGCAGGCTTTTGATAATCCCGATTACAGATACAATGACTTATTTTTTGTTGATCAAAATAATGGATGGTTTTCTACCCATACTGATAATGGACTATTTAGTACAAAAGATGGGGGACTGACTTGGAAGAAATTACCCATTCCAGATAAAATTGCAGAAATTGAAACATTTTTCTTTGCTGATGAAAATAACGGATGGATTTTATTTGCCAGTGAACCTGATAATCCAATATTTTACAAAACCTATGACGGAGGGAATTCGTGGAATTCCGCTTCTAAAGAAGAACTTATTCAGTCGTTTAATACCCAACTCAACTTTCCCCGTGTTTCAGATAGCTTAAGAAGGGCAATAGTAATATATCATTAAAGATAAATAACTGGTTGCCTATGACGAATTAAACGCTCAAAAGGAAATCTGAAATATTGGATTAGTATTATGTAGTCAGGGTAACGACAGTAAAAGAGCCGGTACACTCAAAAATCAGTCCGGTTTTAATAATAAAATTCCCGTTTTCATTTCTTCACCGAAAACTTACAAATCTTTACAAAAAACACAAAACCAATCAGTTAGAATTAACGTCTTAAATGATTAAAGGCGTAACCTTTAATTAAGGAATTCCGTATTAAAATTTTATAAAAAATAATCCCGGGAG
>JBGTRS010000046.1:4727-9129 GCA_041940665.1 Pyrinomonadaceae bacterium
TTTTGTAGTAATGCGTATTAAATTTGTTTTATTTTTAATCATAAATGTTCTTGTGGTCGGAACTTTGGCGGTTTCGGCTCAGGATGAATCGGCGAATAAAAAGGCACAAACAGCCGTTGGCAATGTCAAAGTCGTCGGTTCGGAAAAGATCGTTTTGGAAACCGATAAAGGAACGGTCGAAGCGATTCTGACACAGTCCACAACCTTTTTTCGTCTGCCGCCCGATAATCTGAAACTTTCCGCCGCGACCGACTCGCAACTTTCGGAAATTTCCATCGGCGACCGGGTTTTGGTGACGGGAACACTTTCACAAAATAATAAAGACATATTTGCAATGAAGGTTTATCTGGTGAAGGGAACCGATATTGCCCAGCAACAGGAAAAACAAAGACAAGAATGGAGAACCCGCGGAATTTCGGGAAGGGTCACGGAAGTTGATGCGGAAGTAAAAGTCATCACGGTCGAAATGCGTGGAATTACCGGAGCGGTGACGACTTTGAAAGTTTCTCCGAAAGAAAATGTCAAATTCTTGCGGTATTCGCCCGATTCGGTCAAATACAGCGACGCACAGAATAGCAGTTTCGCCGAAATTCAGCCGGAAGATATGATTCAGGCTCTCGGCGATAGAAACGAAGACGGAACATCTTTTGCGGCGGAAGAAATTTTAACGGGAGCATTCGTCACCGTTGCCGGAAATGTAAAATCGGTTGATACCGAAAAAAATGAAGTGACGATCACCGATCTCAAAACCAAAAAGGATGTAACGATCGCCGTCAACACCAATTCGATGCTCAAGAAATTTCCCGCTGAGGATGCCCAGAGAATGGCCGGATTTATGGCTATGTCGCAAAACGGCGGCGGAAACGGCCGCGGCGAAGGCCGAAGACCTCCGCAAGGTGAAGGCCGAAGACCGGGCGGCGGCGGTGAAGGTCGCGGCGGAATGGGACCCGGTGGAGGAATGGGCAGAATGAACATCAACGATCTGCTCAACCGTTTTCCGACCATCACGGTTGCCGATCTCAAGGAAGGCGATATGATCGCCGTTTCAAGTCCAAAAGGAAAGGACGAAAACCGGCTGACTGCGATCAGATTGCTCGCCGGCGTCGAGCCGTTCATCGCTTTGGCTTCGATGAGCAGTAGCGGCGGCGGCAGAGGGCGTGGCGGAATTTCCGGCGGTTTGAACATTCCCGGACTCGACAGCGTCGAGTTTTAACAAAAATATTTTCAAAAGACGAATTTCAGTAAATGAGATTCGTCTTTAATTTTCATAAATAGCAGTAATAAATTTTATAAATAAACTGAGGAATTATAATGAAAAGCATAAAATTCATTTTCGGCATCGGCTTGATCGGATTGCTTTCGAGTGTGTTTGTTTTCGGACAGCAGACGGGCGGAGCGATCGGCGGTCAGGTGACGGACAGTCTCGGCGATGCCATTGTCGGTGCGACCGTTACCGTGATTGATAAAAATGGTAAAGAAGTAACGGCGACGACCAACAACCGGGGCGAATATCGCGTCGGCGGTCTGGCGAAGGGAAGATACACGGTTCGTGTTTTTTCGGAAAACTTCGCACTTTATGAAGCGACCGACGTTGATGTGGAAACGGGAGAAACTTCAACTCTGCCGGTGATTATGAATGTTGAAGGGATCACCGAAGAGGTCGAGGTTTCCGGCGAGGGACAGGTCAGCAACGATCCGCAGAATAATGCGAGTGCATTGGTTTTGAAAGATAAGGATCTGGATGCTCTGCCCGATGATCCGGATGATCTCGAACAAGCATTGCAGGCTTTGGCCGGCGGTGCGGCCGGGCCGAACGGCGGACAGATTTACATTGACGGTTTTGAAGGCGGAAATATGCCCTCAAAAGAATCAATCCGCGAGATCCGCATCAACCAAAATCCTTTTTCGGCTGAATATGACCGGCTCGGTTTCGGCCGGATCGAAATTTTAACCCGCCCCGGATCGGATAAATTCCGCGGCCAGGCGTTTTTCAATTTCGGTGACGACGCACTCAATTCGCGTAACCCGTTCTCGGAAAACAAAGCCGACAGCCGTTCGATGTTTTACGGCGGAAGCGTTAGCGGCCCGATCTTAAAGAACAAAGCTTCGTTTTTCTTAAATCTCGATAACCGTCAGGTTGATGAAGGTTCAATCGTCAATGCGACGGTGCTCGATTCGAACTTCAACATCGTTCCGTTCCAACAGGAATTTACTATTCCGAGCCGACGCTTTTCGATCAGTCCGCGAGTTGATTATGCGATCAATCAGGACAACACTTTGGTTTTCCGATACGAGTTCGAACGCCGCACGGTTGATAACCAAGGCATCGGCGATTTTTCCCTGCCTTCGCGGGCGACCCAGCTTGAAAATACCGAGCATACATTTCAGGTTACCGAAACGGCGATCTTGAACGCCAAAACGGTCAACGAAACCCGTTTCCAATACCGTTTCAACGACCGCACCCAAACCGGCGACAATACGATTCCGGCGATCAACGTTCTGGACGCATTTGTCGGCGGTGGCTCCTCGGTCGGTTTGAATTACGACCGTGAAAAGCGTTGGGAATTGCAGAACTACACGACGACAACTCTGGGTAAAAACTCCGAACACGCCATCAAATTCGGCGGAAAAATTCGCGGGGTTAATCTAGACGACCGCTCCGAATCAAATTATGGCGGAACATTTACCTTTACGGGTTTTGTAGATGCAAATAATCAATACGATCTGAATAATGACGGAATCGTTTCCTCCATCGAACAATACCGGGCGAAATTGTTGGGCGATACCGATCCGCGTTACAATCCGAATCAATTTACGATCACGACCGGAAACCCTCTGGCGAGCATTTCGCAATATGATGTCGGGTTGTTTGTCACGGATGATTGGCGGGTCAATCAAAAATTGACTTTGAGTTTCGGACTTCGTTACGAAAATCAAACGAATATCAGCGACAGCTTGAATTTCGCCCCGCGTTTCAGTTTTGCATTTTCACCCGGAGCCGGAAAACAGGGAACTCCGAAAACGGTTTTCAGGGGCGGTATCGGTATCTTTTACGACCGCTTCAGCGAAAATCTGACCTTGCAGGCACTTCGTTTAGACGGCACTCAGCAACAGCAATATATCCTGAGCAACGGCAATCCGCTGTTAGCTCAGCCGGTCTTTACTTTGGACGGCGTAACAAATGTTCCGACGGCCGAACAACTTGCTCTGATCGCCCCTCTGACCAGCACACCGCGGGTTATCGCAGATGATCTGCAGGCACCTTATACGATCCAGACGGCTTTGAGTGTTGAACGCCAATTGCCCGGACGCTCGACCTTTTCGGTCTATTATGTGACTTCGCGAAATCTGCATCAGATTCGCTCCAGAAACATAAATGCACCGGTTTGTCCGCCGGGAACTCTTTGTCCGACCGATCCGGGGCAAAGACAGGCACTTCGTCCCGATCCGTCGCAAGGCAACATCTATCAGTACGAATCGAGCGGAGTTGTCGAACAGCAACAGCTTATTTTTAGCTTCAGAACATTCCTGAACCAGAACTTTTCTCTCTTTACCAATTATCGTTTGAGTAAAGCGGAAGGAAATTCCGATGGCGGTTTTCCGCAATACAGTTATGATCTGAGCGATGAATTCAGCGATTCGACCTTTGACCGCCGGCATTTCTTCTTTCTCGGCGGTTCGATCGGTGTACCGTATGTCGGTGTAAGTTTGCGACCGTTTATCATCGCCGGTTCGGGAAGTCCTTTTAACATCACGGCGGGAAGCGATCTGAACGGCGATTCGATCTTTAATGACCGTCCGACCTTCGGCCAGTTAAATGATGCCTGCATCGAACGTGGATTGACCGATTCCTGGTGTAATGTTTCCGGTGAAAACCCGAATGCGACCATTCCCAGAAACTACGGCCGCGGACCGTCTCTGTTTACGGTCAATCTGGGGATTGATAAAAACTTCGGCTTCGGCGGAAGCGGTACTGCTTCAGGCGACCAAACGAGCGGCGGCGGTGATCGTGGCGGTCGCGGCGGCGGCGGCCTCGTAAGACGCGGTGGCGGCGGCGGCGGCGGACGCGGCCCAGGCGGAATGTTCGGCGGCGGCAATGAACGAAAGCCCTATAATCTTTCGGTCGGCGTAAGATTTATGAATTTGCTCAATACGAACAACGCAAATTCTCCGGTCGGCAATATCAATTCACCGCTTTTTGGACAATCAACCAATACGGTCGGAGCATTCGGCCGTGGCCCGGGCGGCGGTGGTGCCGGCGGCAACCGGCGGGTTGAATTCAGGACTACTTTCAGATGGTAATAATTTTCTGAAAGCGAAAACAAAAAAAAAGGTGTTTTTAAATAATTTAATAAAAAATAATAATAATTAAAATTTAATTTCCAGGCCCCGCATAGTTTGG
>JBGTRS010000046.1:9139-14867 GCA_041940665.1 Pyrinomonadaceae bacterium
AACACCTTTTTTTTTACTGATAAAATAATTATACAGTCAAAATTTCGTCTTCTTTCTTCTTGGAAAGTTCATCGATCTGTTTGACAAAATCATCGGTCAGTTTCTGCACTTCATCCAAGCCGATCCGTTCATTGTCTTCCGAAATTTCCTTGTCGTTCAATTGCCGTTTTAATTCATTATTTGAATGCTGGCGGATCGTCCGGACGGCGATCTTATGTTCTTCGGCAATTTCGTGAACTTGTTTGGCGAGTTGCTGGCGGCGTTCTTCGTTAAGGGGCGGAATCGGCAGACGGATGATCTTACCGTCGTTCGATGGATTGATGCCGAGATTCGAAGTATTGATCGCCTTTTCAATTTCGTTGATCTGCGTCGCATCCCAAGGCTGAATCGTCAGCAATTGCGGTTCAGGAACACTGACCGAAGCCATCTGGTTCAGAGGGGTCGGCGTTCCGTAGTAATCGACGACGATATTATCGAGCAGACTCGTCGCCGCCCGACCGGTTCTGACACTGGCAAGTTTCCGTTTCAGATCGTCAATAACGGCTTGCATTTTCGGTTTTGTTTCATTGATTACAACATTTATGCCCATAATTTTCCTCTCAAAAAAAAGATAATTATATCAAATTAAACTGCCGTATGTGTTTTACCGTTGGCAGTCACCAAAGTTCCGATGGAAAGGTCTCCGTTAACGGCTTTGATGATATTGCCTTTTTCCTTCATTGTAAAAACCATGATCGGCAGATTGTTGTCCATACAAAGCGAAATTGCCGAAGAATCCATCACTCTGAGTTGTTTTTCGATGACTTCCTGATAAGAGATCTTATCGTATCGCAACGCTTCGGCATCGGTCATCGGATCGGCGGAATAAACCCCGTCAACTTTGGTCGCTTTCATCAAAATTTCGGCACGGACCTCCAAAGCCCGCAATGCGGCGGCGGAATCGGTTGTAAAATAGGGATTTCCCGTTCCCGCACCGAAGATGACGACACGGCCTTTTTCAAGATGGCGGATCGCTCGGCGGCGGATAAACGGTTCGGCCAGTTGCGGAATATCGATCGCCGACAAAACTCTCGTAAAAACATCGAGTTTTTCAAGAGCATCCTGCAAAACGACCGCATTCATAACGGTTGCCAGCATACCGATATAATCGGCACTTCCCCGGTCCATCGTTCCGGCCGATTTTGAAACGCCGCGAAAAATATTTCCGCCGCCGACAACGATAGCGATCTCGACGCCGAGTTCGTAAACTTCTTTGATCTCTTCGGCAACGGATTTGGCAATTTTCGTATCGATTCCGTAAGTCTGATCGCCCATCAGAGCCTCGCCGGAAAGTTTCAGAAGAATTCGTTTATATGCAGGTTTCATAAGTTCAAAATTCAGGGTTCAGAGCTTAGAGTCCTTATAAAAAATAACTTTGAACTCTGAACTTTGAACCCTGAACGGATTTAGTTTCCAACCATGGAGGCGACTTCGGCCGCGAAATCGTCTTGTTTTTTCTCGATGCCTTCGCCCATTTTGTAGCGTGTGAAGCGGCGGATCGTGATGTTTTCCTTGATCGAAGCGATCTTTTCGGTGACGAGTTCACCGACGGTTTTGCTCGGGTCTTTGACGAACGGCTGTTCGGTCAGAACATTTTCTTCATAGTATTTGTTCAAACGTCCGTCAATGATCTTTTGCAAAACCTCTTCCGGTTTTTTGGAATTTGCTTCGTCATTTTTGAGTTGTTCCATCAAAATTTCGCGTTCCTTTTCGATCTCGTCGACGGGAACATCTTCGCGTCGGACATATTTCGGATCAACCGCCGCGATGTGCATGGCGACATCTTTGACGAGTTGCTGAAATTCATCACCGCGGGCGACAAAGTCGCTTTCGCAGTTGATTTCAAGTAAAACGCCGACCTTTCCGCCCATATGGATATATGAACCGACGGCACCTTCGGCCGCCACCCGTCCGGCTTTTTTACCGGCGGTCGCCATTCCTTTTTTGCGAAGGATCTCGATCGCTTCCTGCATATTTCCGTCCGCTTCCTGCAAAGCCTGTTTGCAGTCAACCATCCCCGCCTGAGTCGTTTCGCGGAGTTCTTTTATCATACTAGCTGTAATTTCTGCCATATTATTTTGCTCCAAATATAATTCTAATAATTACTTATAAAAAAGCGTAGCTCGTAAATCAACAAGTGTTAAGAGCTACGCTTTTAAAAATTAAATCTTTTTTGTTTAACTTGCTGATGCTTCGTTTTTTTCTTCGGTTTCGGAAGTTTCCGTTTCTTCCGATACTTCTTCGACAACTTCTTTTGTTTCTTCGGAAGGCTCGACCTTTTCAACATTTTCGGTGTCAATGCTTTCTCTGGCTTCAACGATATCTTCTGAAGCGGCCGTTTCAACTTCGGATTTCACGTCTTCAACCTGGTCATCCGCACCGGCCGCATCAGGAACGCTGGCTCCTTCCGTGTTGGCATCTTGTTCGATCGGATGAGTTTTCTTAACGGTGGCCACCGATTCATCGGCGACCTTGACGGTCGGTTCTTTAACGGTTTCTTCGGTCGCCTCTTCTTTTTTGTCGGAAGATGCTTCTTCGGAAACATCCGTCATTCCTTCAAGGGCGATGTTTTGGCCTTCCAGAATCGCATCGGCAATGCGTGATGTAAACAGGCGGATCGCCCGTAGAGCATCGTCATTGCCCGGAATTACATAATCAACACCGTCGGGCGAGCAGTTCGTATCAACCACCGCGACGACCGGAATTCCCAGGCGGTTTGCTTCCGCTACGGCGATGTCTTCTTTGCGAACGTCAATGACGAAAAGCATATCGGGCAGGCCGTTCATATCCTTGATCCCTTCAAGGTTTTTCATCAGTTTTTCGTGTTCTCTTTCCAGACCGAGCCGTTCCTTTTTGGTCAGCATTTCGGCACGTCCGTCTTCCTGCATCGCTTCGATCTCTTTCAGACGTTTGATCGAATTCTGGACGGTTTGAAAATTGGTCATCAAACCGCCGAGCCAACGATTGTGGATAAAAAACTGATTACAGCGTTTGGCTTCTTCGACGATCGCATCCTGAGCCTGACGTTTCGTTCCGACAAATAAAATTTTTGCTTTCGGATTTTCCGTGATAAAATCCTGTACAAAACCGAGTGCATCACGGAAAAGTTTCTGTGTTTTTTGCAGGTCAATAATATAAATGCCGTTTCTTTCTCCGAAAATATAATCTTTCATTTTCGGATTCCAACGGCGAACTTGATGACCAAAATGAACTCCCGCTTCGAGAAGTTCTTTCATTGTAACTGTAGCCAAGATAATAAATCTCCTTCTTTTATTGGTTTATGTATTCGCCGAAGTTATTCTGTATGAACCAATAAACTTCGGCAATGGATTATTTCATTGACCATTGACCATTTAACATTAAGAATGATTCTGTTTGATAAATGGTCAATGGTCAATGATAAATGTAATTAGCGTTTCGAGAACTGGAATCTTGCTCTCGCACCTTTCTGACCGTATTTCTTACGTTCTTTCTTGCGAGGGTCGCGGGTGATCAGTCCGGCTTTTTTTAAAGTCGGACGAAGATCGGAATTATATTCGAGTAAAGCTCGCGTGATACCGTGTCTGACCGCTCCGGCCTGACCGGCAATTCCGCCGCCGCCGACATTTACCAAAATATCGAATTTACCGACCGTATCGGTCAGATTGAGCGGTTGGCGAATGATCATACGAAGTGCTTCATTCGGAAAATAATTATCGAATTCGCGGCGGTTTACCACGATATCGCCCTTGCCCGGACGTAGATAAACTCTGGCGACTGCATTTTTTCTGCGACCTGTTCCGTAATACTGTGTATCTGCCATACTTTTATAAGATGTCAGGTGTTAGATTTTAGAAATTCTGGCATCTAACATCTAACTGCTAACTAAAATGTTTCGATCTCCAATTTTTCGGGTTGTTGGGCTTCGTGCGGATGTTCGTTGTCAGCGTAAACTTTTAATTTCTTAAACATCGCTCGGCCGAGTTTTGTTTTCGGAAGCATACGCTTGACCGCATATTCGATCACCTGTTCGGGGGTTTCTTCCCGCAACTGCTTTAATGATTTGGTTTTCAGTCCGCCCGGATAACCGGAATGCCGGTAGTAGTTTTTCTGTTCGTTTTTCGAACCTTTGAAAACGACATGACGGGCATTGACCACGATGACATGATCGCCCATATCCAAAAACGGCGTATATTCCGGTTTGTTTTTTCCCATCAGAACGGTCGCAATATGTGTGCAGAGCCGGCCGATAGTTTTGTCCTTAGCGTCAACAACAAACCATTTACGGTTTTCAGCCAAATCTTTCCCGCTTGGAAAATATGTACTCATAATAAATACTTACTCTCTATAAAGATTTTTCGCCAAAACGCGAACTGTTAGAATATCGAAAACCTATTTCAACGTCAAGCAAAGATTGAAGTTTATAAATCCACCCCGAAATACTTTCCGGCAAAGGTTAATCCGATGATGGTTTTGGCGTCAACGATTTCATTTTTACGGATTTTCTCGAATGCGAATTCGAGGGCGATTCTTTCGATCGAAATATTCTCATCATCATCCAGATTCTGTTTGGAATCGGTCAAGTTCGTCGCCAAAAACACGTGCATTTTTTCGGTTAAAAATCCGGGCGACACATAGAATTCGACCAATTTTTCAACCTTTCCGGCCTTCATCCCGATCTCTTCCTCGATTTCCCGATACGCACAATCTTCGGGCGATTCGCCTTTTTCAACCGTTCCGGCGGGAAGTTCGAGCAAAAATTCTTCCGCCGCGTGGCGGTATTGTCTGACTAAAGCTACGGATTTATCATCAAAAACGGGAACGATCACGGCACTTCCCGTATGTTCGACGATTTCGCGTTCATATGTGCTTTCGTCTTCGCGGATTTTTGCTTTGACGACATCAAAAACTTTTCCTTGGTAGATAGTCTCGGTTGAAATGATTTCAGGTTTCATATTTTCAGATTATTTTTATGTTTTGAGTTCGACTTTCATCAGGGAAATTTCCCGGACTATATCTATTTCAAACCCGTCATCACGATTGCCCGAGCGAACCCGCAATTCGATAACTTTCCCGCTGATCTCCGTTGTGCTGGTAACGATGAGCGTGGTCGGATTGCCCGGTCGGCTTTCCGTTCGGTATTGCAAACCGTCCAGTTCGACTTCGGCCGTGACGACAAAGCTTTTTTTTCTGGTGGTGTCCGCCCCGTGAACAAAGCAATTTTGAAAACTGGTCGTATCAAAATAAATCTCATTATTGCCGTCCGGAAAAAATTTGATCTCTTTGCTCGTATTATCGTTCGGGAGCATCTTTTCGAGCTTATCTCCCTTGACTCCGTGATATAGAATTTTTTTAGCCATTTTTAGTCCTATTCCTCGCGAATTGATCTTCTGTGAAGGAACGGGCATTGACTAAACTTTTGCTTTTAATCCTTTGCCAGAAAATCCCGAACTTGTTTCATATCTTCCCAAACCTCGCGTTTTTTGGTCGGATCACGCAAAAGATACGCCGGATTAAAGGTCGGCATCAATTTTATGCCGTTGTAATCAAAAAACTCGCCGCGAATCTTCGAGATCGGTTTTTTTGTTTCGAGCAGAGCCCTGGTCGGCGTGTTGCCGAGCGAAATAATCACTTTCGGGTTGACGGCAAGAATTTCTCTGTGGAGAAAAGGTGTAAAAAATTTTAAGACATCGGGCGTCAAGTCTTCGCC
>JBGTRS010000047.1:0-14826 GCA_041940665.1 Pyrinomonadaceae bacterium
TTTACTTCCCAGATATAAGCCTTAATTGTCGCCCACCAACCTGCGTCGGCAACGATTGCCGGTGCTTCCGCCCAACCGAGGGCGATAAACAGAACATTCGTCAAAAGAAGCGGTGCGGCGATAAAAAGCAGAATGTTAAAGCCGAGGGCGAAAATTATCGAACCGACCGTGCTTGCCGATTGTTTGGCTTTTTCCGCTTTCGTCTTCTCCTTTTTCTCCTCCGGCAGAGTCATCTTCGCCGGTGCTTTCGTAAAATTCTCGTCCAGCGTTCCCTCGACCAGAGCCGGTTCGGTTTCCGTCGCCCTCGCTTTTTCGAGTTCTTCCTGCTCTTTCAAGTCATCTTCGTAGATTTTGGCGGAATAATTCAAAGCCTTGATGCCGAGGGCGAGCGATTGGATCAAAGTCGCTCCGCCCCGCAGGATCGGAATATTCAAAAATTTATATTTATCGCTCCATTTCGGCAGATAATCGGCTTTGTGGACGATCGAACCGTCAGACTTGCGGCAAGCCACCGCATAGGCATTCGGTGTTCTCATCATCACACCTTCCATGACGGCTTGTCCGCCGACGATCAAATCTCTTTCTATCGCTAAAAATAATGACAGGAATTTTTTCATAATCTTTTATATAGTAGTTTCGGGATTTCTTTGTAACTGACTGCTTAGATAAAAAATCCTTTTATAAAGATGTCTAATTTGCCGCGATTTGCAAAATTTTACATCTCGAAAAAGAAATAACGCCTCGGCTTTTAGATTTTTGGCGTTTGCTTTTCTAATTATACACGAAGAGCAAACGACGCGGATTTCCGTAAAGCGTCGGCGTTAGATTTTTCTCGTTGCTATAATTGGTTAAATTTTATTTTAACTCGCATTTCCCAAAGGTCTTACTTTTCAGTTTCAGCGGCGACCGCACCTTTTCGGCGGGCAAAACGCTTGTTGAATCTGTCAACCCGACCTGCGGTATCAACCAATTTTTGCTTACCCGTAAAGAACGGATGACATTCCGAACAGATTTCAATGTTCAAATCATCGCCTGTCGAGCGTGTTTCAAATGTATTTCCGCAAGCACAGGTTACGGTTATTGTCGAATAATTTGGATGTATTTCCGGTTTCATTGCTTTTTTTCATCGCCCCCTTGTCTAAAATTAATACTTCGCACAAAGTGCAAACGGTTACTATAAAACCGTTTTGAAATAAAAGCAAGTCAGGATCGGGTGTTCAGAAGGTCAATAAATTTATTTATGCGAACACAGAACGCTGTAGCTCGTCTTTAAATTCTCTTCAATGGTCAGCCGATTTTTCTCAAAATCATCTTTTAAGATACTGACAACATTGGCTTTGCTCTTTTTTACCGACGCGAGTTTTTTGTGTTTGGAGACTTCTTTTCCGAGTTTTTCGGTCTGGCCGATACAGACGATTTTGTGATGTCCTCTGCCTTCTCTATCAATCCTACGCTCGGAAATGACAAAGACCGCGGGGAAATCTTCAAATTTTTCTTTCAGATCGAAAACATCAAAACTGTATGTCAGCCGTTTTCCGCGGAAGATCGCCGAACCTACGGGCTTGATAACTCTCCGGCGGCCTCTTTTTTTGCGGGTTGTTTTTTCAAACAGATAATTGCCCGTATCTGTTTCTTCGACCGGCTCTTTCTTCTTTTTTACCCTTCCGCGTTTCTTGACCACATCGGAAAGAAAAGGCTTATGCCCGGTTTTCTTCTCGACTGTCTCAGGCTGAGGATTTTTAGTAGCCCTCACCTTTTTGATATTTTTTACCTCACCGGATGTTTTCCGCTTTATTTTGGAAACATCAACCTTTTTCGAAGCCTTAACTTTTTTCCTGACCTGAGTTTTCGGCGGAACTGTTTTTGATTTTTTTTGTTTTCCGGCCGCATTAGTAATTTTAGCTTTTGCGGTCGGCCGTTTCGGTTTAGCTTTTTTTATCTGACTCGCCTGGGTTTTCTTTGGAACTGTTTTGCTTTTAGGCGTAGCAGTCTTTTTCGTTTTTTTCTCCGGTGTTACCTTTATCTTGGACGCAACCTTAGATTTGGTCGTTCGTTTTTTCGGCGTTGTCTTTTTAGAAACAGCCCCTTTCTTCGGCGTCTTATCCGCTTTTGTTGGCGATTTAAATTTTGTCTTTGCCGTCGTAGTTTTTTTTTGCAACGGCTTTGTTCGTTGGCTTTGTAACCTTTGCAGTTGAGCTCTTTTTAATTTTTTTCGGAGTTGTCTTTGCTTTCGTTTTAGTGACGGTTTTGGTTTTTACAACCTTTTTTGTCTGCGGTTTTGTCGTAGTTTTACCTTTGGTTCCCGTTGTCTTTAAGGCAGTTTTGGACGTAGATTTAGTTGCTTTTTTTACGGGCTTTTTAGCCGTTTTTTTTACACCGGTTGTTTTTGGTGCAGTTTCAGAAGCTTTGGTTTTTCTTTTTACGTTCTTTTTTTTAACCGTCGTCTTCGCTTTCGACACAGCCTTTTTAGGTGTTTGCGAAGCTTTATTTGAAACCTTCTTTTTGGGCACCGAGGTTTTTTGCGTCGTGTTTGTTTTTTTCTTTGCAACGGCGGTCGGCTTTTTTTTTGCGGCTTTCGATTTTTTTGTTTTGGCAGATGCCTTGCCTGAGTGTTTCATATAAAACATTGTATCAAATGTGAAACATATCGGCAATCAGTGAACGGTTATTTTTCGGTCTTGAAAATAAAGCGTTTTTCCGACATCGGAATCAGATATTCCCGAAAAGAAATTTTATTTTTGACAAGTTCGCGGCGGACTGATTCGCCGGCGAAGAAAATCAGATTCGCGTCATCCGACCATTTTTTCAGTTGCGAAACTCTTTTGCCGAATTTATCGAGTGCCCGGCACAGAACGTAAGAAACCTCGATGTTCTGAATTTCCTGAAACTGTTTATTGATAAGCATCGCCCGCCCCTCTAAACCGCATGTATTGATAATCTGTTTAAGAAAATCTCCTTTTTTTTGTTTTGATTCGATGAGTTTCCCCATCAAATCTTCGCGGATGATGAGACACGGCACGGACGGCAAACCGGCCCCCGTACCGACATCGGCAAAGACCGTATTTTCTGGCAAGAATTGGAGTGCATAGAGAGATTCCAAAAGATGGCGAACCGCAAATTCCTCCGCATTGCACGGGGCGACCAGGTGCAGAAGCTCGTTATTTTGCATTACCAGATCATAATAAACGGCAAGTCGTGAGATCATCTCATCCTCCAAATTCAAACCGAATTCGGATTGATGTTTTTTTATCGCTTCGGTGATGTTCATCTAAAAAATTTAATTTTAAAATAAAAAAGTGCGGATGAGAGGACTTGAACCTCCACGATGTTGCCATCATAGGCTTCTGAGACCTACGCGTCTACCAGTTCCGCCACATCCGCATACTTAGAGCGTTAATAAATATACAGTTTTGTGATGAAAATTTACAAGTGCGATTTGTGTTTTTAGAAAATCAGTTCTTGATTTCCATTTTTTCTCTCAATGTATCAATTCTTTTTTGAGCTTCTTCGGCTTCGGCGGAATTCGGAAATTTCCGAATTATTTCGAACCAGGAATCGCCGTCGTAATGATAGGATTTGGTGTTGAGATTGAACAAAAATCCGACACCGATCCTGCCGTACCGGTCGAGGCTCGTGTAATTGAGATAAAAGCTGTGAAGCGGTGCTCCCGAAGCCGCCATTTCGCGGCGGTCGAGAGCTTTGGCGGCATTTTTTGAAAGCCGCATAGCTTCTTCTTCCATCAGATCGCCGAGTTGCAAGAGTATCGCCGGACGCAAGGGGGATTTCGGAAACTGATCCAGAAAGATCATAATTTTATCAACCTGATCAAACCCTTCCGAAGCCTGAATTACTTTGACGAGTCTTTGATCGTCATCTTTACGAAAACTTCCGACGACGGCTTCGGCCTGCACCCAACCGACCGTGCTTGGCAACGCCCGGACGCGGTAAAAAGTTACGCCGTCGGCTTCTTTCGTATCTATCACCGTAAGCTTGCGGCCGATGCCCATCCGCTGGATCGGTTTGGCGTAAAGACTCGGACGAAGACGCAGAACGGACAGCCGGCGGTCAATGACGATGGCTTCGTTTCCCTGTTCTTTCTGGGCAGTCGTTGTTTTTTTTGAATTTAAGCGGGTGCGGTTTTTTTGTGCCTGGGCATTTGTGAAAAAGAATAGGAGACACAAAGTTATGGATAGTAAGAGTGTGTTTTTCATAGTTTGGAAGACCTCTCAAAAAAGTAAGGATAGTTTTTAATTTTTGGTGCAAAACTTAAGTTTTTTGTTTGCTGTCTTTTAGTTTGTTCTGTACACCAGTGTGATGAAAATGAGTGATGGCGATAGCCAGAGCGTCCGCCGCATCGTGAGGTTCGGGATTTTTCCGAAGTTTTAATAAAATGCGAACCATTTCCTGAACCTGTTGTTTTTCGGCATTTCCGTATCCGACAACCGTTTTTTTGATGAGCCGCGGACTGTATTCGGCGATTTCCAGACCGGATTTTTCGCCGACGAGAAGAATGACTCCGCGGACTTGTCCGAGCTTTAGAGCAACCTTGACATTCGCCGCATAGAAAGCTTCTTCGACCGAGATCACATCCGGCTCGAATCTTTCGATAACTTCTTCGATACCTTTATAAATTTTCAAAAGTCGTTTGGAAAACGCCTGCCGCGGGCTGGATTTGACCGTCCCGTAAGCAACGCCCTGATACTTCAAACCGCTGCCTTCGACAATTCCCCAACCGAGCGTCTGACTTCCCGGATCGATACCTAAGACTTTCATTCCTGTTCGTGATACGTGATACGCAATTCGTAATTCGCTTATTTTGCAAATAAACTTTCGCTTTTGTATCACGAATTTGCTCGCACTTTTTTGATTAAATTGGCAAGCTGTCTTTTGATTTTATCAACTTTATCGTTTAATGCAAGATAATTTTTTTCATCAAGATAATTTAAATCTTTTGCAAGTAAAAGCTGATAATCCACTTCATTTGCCGAACCTAAAGCTATTTGCAGAAAATGTGCGTAATCTTTTTGAGTTTCTCTACCGCAACCTTCAGCAATGTTTGAAGGAACTGAAGTTATTGCACGACGAATTTGATTGGTTAAGGAAAATAGCTCTTCTTTCGGGAAATTTTTCGTTTCTCTATATATTTCAAGCGTCAATTTGTGTGATTCTTCCCAAACTCTAAGCTCGCGAAAATCTCTCATTTAACTTTTACCTCCAAATATGTTGGTAAAAATTAACATTTTCGGCTTTAGAAAAGCGAATTACGTTTTACGTAAAACAAATTACGAATCTCATAGCTCGTTTTCGTCTATATCAAAATTGGCATAGACGTTCTGCACGTCGTCGTGATCGTCAATAACATCGTAAAGTTTGAGCATCGCCTGGGCATCCGAGCCTTCGACCTTGACGTAGGTCTGCGGAATCATCGAGATTTCGGCGACTTCCGGTTCGATTCCGGCGTTTTCGATCGCCGTTTTGACATCTTCAAAACCGGATTGTTCGGTAAAAATCTCGAAATTTTCGCCGTCGTCCTTGAGGTCTTCCGCACCGGCTTCGATGGCAATCTCAAATAGTTCTTCTTCGGATTTTTGTGCTTTATCAACGACTATGTAGCCTTTACGGTCGAACATATAGGCGACCGAACCCGATTCGCCGAGGTTGCCGTTATTTTTTGAAAGCAGATGGCGAAGTTCGGCGACCGTTCGATTGCGGTTATCGGTCATCGTTTCGATCAGGATCGCCACGCCGCCCGGACCGTAAGCTTCATAAATTATTTCCTCGTAGCTGACGCCTTCGAGTTCGCCCGTGCCGCGTTTGATCGCCCGGTCGATGTTGTCGTTCGGCATATTCGCCGCTTTGGCGTCAGCGACCGCTTTGCGAAGACGCGGATTCATATCCGCATCGCCGCCGCCGTCGCGTGCCGCGACCGTTATTTCTCTGGTCAATCTCGTAAAAATCTTGCCGCGTTTGGCATCCGCCGCCCCTTTTTTATGTTTGATACTGTGCCATTTGGAATGTCCGGACATTTTTCTAAAAGTTCCTTTTATTTATAAATATGTTTTGAAAGTTTGAAATATATCACGCCGAAAAAATGTTTCGCAAATTTCATATTTCACAATAACTTCATATCCGCTTTACATCAATTTCAAACCGTTCTGTTTTTATTAAACGCGGAGAGAAAATTTATGCGAAAAGAAGTTACTGTTTTTTTGATCTGTTTGCTGGCTCTTTTGACGGACGGTTTCAGCAGTTGGCAGATCGTTCATCTATGGCAAAAAGGCGAAATAAATTTCGGCGTCTTTTATCTATACGGCATTTTGGCTTTTCAAATAATTTTGGCTATTTTGATCGGCTGGTTGCTCATTTTTCTCTTAAAAAGAATTTACAGTAAAGGTTTATTCAATTGATTGGCGGAATCGGGCGGCATCAATTCCGTAGATTTTGACCCGTTTTGTTTTCGAAGTTTCGCCGCTGACGATCTCCACCGAACTTTTTGAAACGCCGAAGTTTTTTGAAAGAACATTTATCAACTCCTTATTCGCCGCCCCGTCAACCGGCGGAGCGTTGATCTTTATCTTCAGAGCCTCTCTAAACTCGCCGACAATTTCGCTTTTTGAAGACCGCGGCAATACACGGACTTCAAAAGTTATCGAATCTTTATTTGTAAGGACTTTTATCAATTTTATGGAATGCCGGCGTGCCGTTTTATCTTAAGCTAACTCAGCAAAACTCCGGCGACCGCCATTTGCAAGAAGTTTAAAAGTATCAAAACGATGATCGGCGAAATATCGAACATTCCGAGCGGCGGAATCAGACGCCGGAACGGTTCGAGAACCGGATCGGTCAAACGCGATAAAAACCTGAGAGCCTTGTTTGAATAATCAACGATCCAGGACAAGATTATGCGGAAGATTATCAAAAGCGAATAAATTCCCAAAAGTGCAAACAGGATTCCGCCGACGACGAGTGTGATACGTTGATTCTGTAACCCCAAAATAACGCTGTCGATGGCAAAAAAGAAATAGTAGAAAAGTTGCAGGGTAAAATACGCGACGACGATAAAAATCAGCAGTCCGATGAGCGGCGAGATGCGCGTGTCGATGCGTCTTTCGGCTAAAAATCTGGCAATCGGATAGACGAATTTATCGGTCAGCTTCTTGATCTTGAACGAGAATCTGCCGATAAGACCGAACGGATTCGGGTCGGTGTAATTAAAAATCAGTCGTAAGACCATCAAGATTATGACGATCATCACGCAAAAAACTACAAAACCGCGGATGACCGGATAGAGATTCGTTTCGAGCAAACCCGCTCCGCCAACTTTTTGAAAAAATGAATAAAAAACCGTTCCTGACATAATTTAATCCTTAAAATAAAACCTGTAAGCGATAAAAATTCCCAAAACCAGATCGAAACCGATGCAGACGGGCGGATAAAAATCCGGGACAAAGGCCGTTGCTTCGCCGAAATGCAAGCCCACATCCCACAAGATATGCAGAATCCAGCCCGCCGCCAAAAACCAGGCCGAAATTTTGACGCCCGCGTAGGCAAAAAACGTGTAGATAAAGAAACCCGCAATTTCAACCAAAAGCCAATTGTAGCTCGCCGTTTCCGTCGAAATCCCGACCGCCGCAAAACCGACATAGATCAACGCGGCGATGATCAGACAACCGGCAAAAAATTTCTTGTGCCGGTGGGCTTTCATTTTGCTGAAGGCGTATGCAAAAAGTGCCGCCAACAATCCGCCGATGATGATTTCGATAAAAAGCATTTTAGTTATTATAATTT
Organism: Pyrinomonadaceae bacterium; assembly: GCA_041940665.1. Classification (GTDB taxonomy): domain Bacteria; phylum Acidobacteriota; class Blastocatellia; order Pyrinomonadales; family Pyrinomonadaceae; genus Aridibacter. The sequence continues at coordinate 7,789 of JBGTRS010000047.1, forward strand.
CGCTGCCCGAAAATCGCCGTTCCGACCCGCACGAGCGTCGCACCTTCTTCTATCGCCATTTCAAAATCGTGGCTCATTCCCATCGAAAGTTCGCCGAAACCGTTGGCAAAGGCGTTCTGCTTTTTCAGATTATCACGTATTTCCCGCAATTTTTTGAAAAACGGCCGGACTTTTTCTACATCTTCAAAAAACGGTGGAATAATCATCAATCCGTCAAATTTCAGACATTGACAATTTTGTAAAAACTCCGCTAACTCCGGCAAATTCTTTTCTTTGATGCCGAATTTGGTTTCTTCGTCCGCCAGATCGATCTGCACCAGAACGGATAATTTTTCGCGTTCTTCTTCAAGGCAGATACGCTCCAGTCTTTCGGCGAGTTCAACGGAATCGAGCGTATGAATAACATCGAAATTCTGCACGGCCTTTCTCGCCTTGTTCTTTTGCAGATGCCCGATGAGATGCCATTCCGCTTCCTCGCGTCCGATCTCACTGATTTTTTCAAGTCCTTCCTGAACTTTATTTTCGCCCAAAATCTCCACGCCCGCCACAATCGCCTCTTGCAAAACTTCAACCGGATGAGTTTTGCTGACCGCGACGAGTTTTATTTCAGACAAATCTCTGCCCGAATTCTCCGCGGCGTTTTCAATCCGCTTTTGAACTTCCGCCAAATTTTTTGCCAAAGTTTCGCTCATTGATTTTATGATAGAAGAATCTAAAACAGAAAACTAGCGTTTGAATGAACAAATAGAACGCGGATCAGACGGATTTAACGGATTTTCGCAGATTTTATAAAATAATAAACCGCGTTGATCCGCCTGATCCGCGAAATCCGCGTTCTATTCGTTTTTATTCCTTTAGCGTCTTTCCTACTTAGCGTCTTTGCGTTAAAATTTATGTATTAATCTTTTTGAGGAACTATAAAAGTGAGCGAACAAGTTAAGAATTTATCGGAATTTATCAAAGAAAATTTTGGTGCCAATGCAAGCTATGTGGAGGGCTTGTATAAACGCTATGAGAGCGACCGGTCTTTGGTTGATGAATCGTGGCGGGAGTATTTTGACGGAATCTTGAACGGCGGCAACGGAAAAACGACCGCCGCGGCTAAACAGGAAACCGTTTCGACTCCGCCGAAAGCAGACGAAGACAGCAAGGAAGCCGAACAAAAAACGGCAACGGCTCAGGCGGAAGAGACAAAATCCGCTGAAGCAAAAGCTCAGCCTGAAGCGAAACTGCGTGAAGGCGTCGAAGCCAAACCCTTAACGGGCGTAGCGAAAGTCATTGTCGAAAATATGGACGAGAGTCTGACCGTGCCGACGGCGACTTCCGAGAGACGCGTTCCGGTCAAGTTGCTGGAAGAAAACCGCAAGGTCATCAACGAAAATCTCAAGTCGAGAGCGTTGGGAAAAGTTTCGTTCACGCATATCATCGGCTGGGCGATCATCAAGGCGGCGAAGGAATATCCTTCGATGAACAACGGTTTCGGCATCGTCGACGGTAAACCCTCGCGGCTTGAAACAGACAGCATCAACCTCGGCATCGCCGTTGACATTGAGAAAAAGGACGGCTCACGCAACCTTCTCGTGCCGAACTTAAAGGGCGTCAATGAAGGCACATTCTGGCAGTTTTTCAAAAAATTCAACGATGCGATCACGCGGGCGAGAGACGGAAAACTGACGCTCGATGATTTTCAAGGCACGACTATTTCGCTCACAAATCCCGGAACGATCGGGACGGTCGCTTCGATTCCGCGACTGATGTCGGGACAGTCGGCGATCATTGCCACGGGGGCGATTCAGTATCCGGCGGAATATCAGGGAATGGGTTCCGCCGCCCTTTCGCTTTTGGGCATCAGCAAGATCATGACCATAACCAGCACCTATGACCACCGCGTCATCCAGGGTGCGGAAAGCGGTCTGTTCCTCAAGAAGATTCACGAATATCTGGTCGGCGAACACGGCTTTTACGATGAGATCTTTGAAAGTCTGGAAATCACCTATCCGCCCTTGCGTTGGGCGGAAGACCATAACCCTTCGCTTTTGGGTAGCGACCGCCGGCACGAACAGACGGTCAAACAGGCGAAGGTTCTCCAGCTGATCAATGCCTACCGCAAACGCGGTCATCTGCTCGCCGATATTGATCCTTTGAATATGACGTCGCATTATTCGCCGGAGCTTGAACTCGAAAATTACGGTTTGACGATCTGGGATCTCGACCGCGAATTTATCACCGACGGTCTGCACGGAAAAGACCGGGCGACCTTGCGGGAAATTCTCTGGGTTTTACGGCGGGCTTACTGCGGCAAGGTCGGCATCGAATACCGCCACATCCAAAGCCGCGAAGAGATCGCCTGGCTGAGAGAAAAGATCCGTCAGGAATTTGTTGACACCGAACCGCTTTCGCCCGAAACGCAGAAAGAATTGCTCTTAAAACTTATCGAAGCCGAACAATTCGAACAATTCCTCCACCGTAAATATTTAGGTCAAAAGCGTTTTTCGCTGGAAGGTTGTGAAACTTTGATTCCCTTGCTCGATCAATTAGTTGATCTTTCTTCGGCTCAGGGCGTTGAAGAAATTTATATGGGAATGGCCCATCGCGGGCGTTTGAATGTTTTGGCAAACATCGTCGGCAATGCCGAGAAAGGCGATATGGCGGAACGCATTTTTACGGCGTTTGAAGGCACGGCCCACCCGAGTTTTCCGGCGGATGAAGGGGATGTCAAATATCATCAGGGAGCGGTTGGCGAAAAGAAAACGCGAAGCGGCAACGACATCAGGATTCAGCTTTCGTGTAATCCTTCGCATCTCGAATTCGTTGATCCGGTCGTCGCAGGTATGGCCAGAGCAAGACAGGACGCTCTGCTTCAAGGCGATGACGAACGACGCGAAGAGGTGATTGACCGCGTTTTGCCGATCTTACTGCACGGCGACGCGGCTTTTGCCGGACAGGGAATCGTCATGGAAACCCTGCAACTGGCGAGTCTCCGCGGCTACCGCGTCGGCGGAACGATCCATGTCGTCGTCAATAATCAGATCGGTTTTACGACCTCGCCCGAAGCCGGACGAAGTTCGATCTATTCGACCGATGCCGCTCAGATCACTCAGCTTCCGATTTTTCATATCAACGGCGACGCTCCCGAAGCGGCTTATCGCGTCGCCAAGATCGCCCTCGAATACCGGCAGGAATTCAACAAGGATGTCGCTCTCGATCTCGTCGGTTTCCGCAAACTCGGCCATAACGAAGGCGATGAACCGAGTTACACGCAACCTCTGATGTATCAAAGAGTCAAAGCCCATCCCGGCGTTCGCCACGTCTATGCGGGCGAGTTGATCCGCAGCGGAATTATTACGGAAGATGAACTCAAGGAAATGACCGATAAGGTTATCGCTAAATATGAGGAGATCTTAAAAAACGCCAAGGACATCGCTTCCGAAAAGAAAAAGGTCAAGGAACTCGCTCCGCCGGTTCAGGAAGAGGACGGCTCGAGAGTTCTGGAAACGGCGATTCCCAAAGATTACCTTCAGCAGGTGACGGACAAGATCTCGCTCGTTCCCGAAAATTTTCATATCAATCCGAAAATGGTCGGACAGCTTGAACGCCGGGCGAAAATGGGTTCGGGCGAGGTTGATATGGACTGGGGATTCGCCGAAGCGATCGCCTTCGGTTCGCTCGTTCTCGACGGCATTGACGTTCGCTTAAGCGGTCAGGATTCGGGACGCGGAACTTTTTCGCACCGTCATTCATTGATGTATGATACGGAAAACGGGGCGGTCTGGTGTCCGCTCGCCGAACTCAGAAACCCCGAAACGCCCGATGCGAGATTCAATGTTTTTGACAGTTCTTTGTCGGAATCCGGCGTTCTCGGTTTTGAATACGGTTACGCGAACATCGCCAAGGATTCGCTCGTCATGTGGGAAGCTCAGTTCGGTGATTTTTCCAACGGAGCACAGGTCATCATTGACCAGTATATTTCGGCTTCGGAAGATAAATGGGGCGAAAAATGCCGGCTTGTGATGCTTCTGCCGCACGGTTATGAAGGTCAGGGTCCGGAACATTCCTCGGCACGTCTTGAAAGATTCTTACAGCTTTGTGCGGAAAACAATCTGCAGGTCTGTAATCCGACGACTCCGGCTCAGTATTTCCATATGCTCAGAAGACAGGTCAAACAGGAAATCGTCAGACCGCTGATCGTGATGACGCCGAAGAGTCTTTTGAGACTTCCCGCCGCAACTTCGACAACTCAGGATTTATTAAACGGCGGTTTTCAGCCCGTCATTGACGACGCTTCGATCGAAGACGCCAAAAAAGTCCGACGCATCGTGCTTTGCAGTGGTAAGGTCTTTTACGATCTCGAAGCCGGACGCGAAGATGCCGGCGGGGAAAACCCGGCGATCATCCGGCTCGAGCAATTCTATCCGTTTCCGTTCGAAAAACTGAAAGAAATTTTTGCCAAATATGAAAACGCGACGGAAATTTTCTGGACGCAGGAAGAGCCGAAAAATATGGGCGGATGGTTCTTTGTCGAACCGCGGCTTGAAGAGATCAAACCCGACAATATGAATCTGCGGTACATCGGCCGGGTCGCTTCGGCTTCGCCCGCGACGGGTTCTTACGCGATTCACGGACTCGAACAGGAAAAAATCGTCAATCAGGCTTTGAGCAAAAAGGTTGATGAAATGTCAGCCGCGAGCGAACCGGAAGTTTCCGAAAAGGTCGCTCCGGCCGGTTCTTAAACTTGGAGTGCGGGCATCTCTGCCCGCCCAATTTTATAGTTTGCGGGCAAGAATGTCCGCACTCCGATAATCATTCCAATAAACGTATTATTATAAATCCGCATCCCAAAAATCGGGATTATTTGAAACTATGCCAAAATTACAAACTTTAACTATCTGTTCAGCACTCATTTTCAGTATCTTTGCATTTCTATCCTGTCAGGCGGATGCCGTCAACAGTCAGGAAAGATCGAGAATTGCAAAATCTACAAAAACCGAACCGACGCCTGAAAAAGAATCGAAAAATAACGAAACGATCACGATTGCCGCCGCCGGCGATATGATGATGGGTTCGCCTTTTCCGAATGATTCGCGGATGCCGCCGAATGACGGAAAGGATCTGTTAAAACCCGTCGCACCGATCATTCAAGCGGCTGACATCGCCTTCGGAAACCTCGAAGGGCCATTGGCGGACGGCGGAGTTTCGCCGAAATGCGGCAGGGGCCGACCGAACTGTTTCGCCTTCCGGATGCCGACCCGTTATGCCGATTACCTGAAAGAAGCGGGTTTTGACGTGATGAGCGTCGCCAACAATCACGCTTTAGATTTTGGCGATTCGGGACGCACGACGACCCGCCAAACGCTCGATAAACTCGGCATCAAACACGCCGGAAGCGACAGCGGACTCTATTCGACCGCATACCTCGATGTTAAAGGAAAGAAAGTCGCGTTTATCGGTTTTGCCACCAACAGTGTTTCGCTCAATGTCAATAATTTAGCCGATGCGAGAAACGCCGTTATTCAAGCCGACAAAAAAGCCGATATTGTTGTCGTTTCGTTTCACGCCGGTGCGGAAGGTGCTTCGGCCCAGCGAGTTCCGAACAAGACCGAGATTTTCTTCGGCGAAAGACGCGGAAATCTGCCGCTCTTTGCCAAAACCGTCATTGATGCGGGGGCTGACTTGCTCATCGGTCACGGCCCGCACGTGCTCCGCGGAATGGAAATCTATAAAGACCGTCTGATCGCTTATTCGCTCGGAAACTTCGCCACATACGGCTGGTTCAGACTCGAAGGCGGCACGGCCGAAACGCTCGTTCTGGAAGTGGAAATTGACGATGAAGGAAAATTTGTCAAAGGTAAAATTCATCCGTTTATTCTGGTTGATCGCGGGATTTTAACCGAAGATAAAACTAATTCAGCGACCAATACCATTCGCCGGCTTTCAAATCTCGATTTTCCCGACACGGCTCCGAAATTTTCGGATGACGGAACATTTACCAAATAAGAAGTTTGATAGGGCTGATTTTACGATGCGTGCTTTCGGCACGCATTTTATTTTTTAAAAAAATTGACTTTTGATCAACCAAAATATAACTTCAAAATAGTCATTCTTTTCAGACTTTTTTTCAAAGATCATCGTCAAAGTATTTTGTAGAATAGTTTTTTTCTATTCCAGATTTCGGGAGTGTGTGCCAGATGAAAGATATTCCGCGTAAAACGAACCTGCTCAAAGTCTGCGTTATCGCCGCAACCTTCGTTTTTGCAACCATCGTTTTTTTCGGTTTTTCGACCGATTTTAAGAAGGCGAGAGCAAACGTTTCGGGACCGCCGCCGTCCATGACCAACGCTCCGGGCGAAGCAAATTGCACGGCGTGTCATTCGGATTTTCCGATCAACAGCGGTTCGGGAAATATTCTGATTCAGGGTGTTCCGGCGAATTATCAACCGAATCAACAAATTCCCATAACCGTCACGGTTAGTCAGACGGACGCCGTTATTTTCGGTTTTCAGATCACGGCAATAACCGCTCAGGGACAGGAAGCCGGCACATTTACCTTACCGAATCAAACCCCTGCTCAAATGCAAATTGTCAAAGGTATCGTCGGCGTAAACACCAGACGCTACGTTGAACATACCACGCAGGGAACTGCTCCAACCCAATTCGGTACAAAATCCTGGAGTTTTACCTGGACTGCTCCCAATCAGGACGTCGGAACGATAAGTTTTTATGCCGCCGGAAATGGTGCCAATAGCGACGGTGATACAACGGGTGACAGAATTTACTCCACATCCGTTAGCACAAATTCTTCGGTCGCTACAAACCCGATCTTCGATTTTGACGGTGATAGCAAAACGGATGTCTCCATCTACCGTCCTTCTTTGGGCGAATGGTGGTATCTGCGAAGTTCTAATGGCACAAACTACGCCGCTCAGTTCGGTTCTGCTTCCGATAAACCCATCCCGGCCGACTTTACCGGCGACGGCAAGACCGACATCGCTTTCTTTAGACCTTCTTCCGGTCACTGGTTTGTTCTTCGCTCTGAAGATT
>JBGTRS010000048.1:0-14826 GCA_041940665.1 Pyrinomonadaceae bacterium
CGGGGAAAGTTTTCCACAGGTGGAAAACTTTTTACCGAAACCCGTAAAGGACACGCACTCATAGACTTACACCTTGCCAACAAAGAGCAGATTGAAAGCGTTGGAGTTTTTGAGGAAAACATTTTTACCGCACCTTTCTGCACGATGGAACGCACCGATCTGTTTTTTTCTTACCGCGTCGAAAAGAAAAAATACGGCCGCACGGGACGCTTGCTGGCGGTGGTCGGGCAACAGAGTCAGTAAAATTGCTCATCAAATTTATTGACCGGAAACCATTTACCTTTTCAAAAAAATTTCGGAGGTTTTACGAAATATGAAGTTGCGTTTGGCAAATCTCACTATACTGTTGGTTTTATTATTTTCCGTATCAGTTTCGGCTTCGGCAAAATATCCGGCAGTTTCCGCCGAAGATAACTGGATCAGTGTCCGCTCGAAGAATTTCTTCCTGATCGGCGATGCGAAGGAAAAAGACATTCGGGCCGTCGCGACAAAGCTCGAACAGTTTCGGGAGGTTTTCCGTCTGCTTTTTCCGAACACGAAATTCTCCCAATCCATCGGCACGAATGTCGTCGTTTTCAAAAACGAAAAATCGTATACGCCGTTTTTGCCGAAACGTAACGGCAAGGCCGACACAGGAATTGCCGGATATTTTCAGCCCGGCGAAGATGTCAATTACATAACGCTTTCGACCGAGGGAAATAAGGAAGACACCTACGGAATCATCTTTCACGAATATGTCCATTTTATTCTCAACACGAATTTCGGGCGTTCGGAAATCCCGCCGTGGTTTAATGAAGGCTTGGCGGAATATTATCAAACCTTCCGGATAAAGGACGATCAGGAAGTTCATTTGGGAATTTTTCAGCAAAATCACCTTTATTTATTGCAGAATACTCAACTTATCCCTTTGCGGAATTTTTTCGCGTTGGATAATCATTCGCTTCATCAGAACGGAAATCACTCGCGAAGTATTTTTTACGCCCAGGCCTGGGCTTTGATGCACTATCTGATTCAAAGTAATCAAGCCGGTAATCTTAACAAGTTTCTGGCTTTGACCATAAACGGGGCTGATTCCGAAAAATCTTTCAAACAGGTTTTCGGGAAAGATTACGTCGAAGCGGAAAAAGAACTCCGTAATTATGTGAAGCAGAAGTCTTATAATTATTCGATTTTGACATTAAAAAACAAACTCGTCTTCGATGCGGAGATGACGACCACGTCTCTCGGGGAAGCGGAAGCCAACGCATATCTCGGCGATCTGCTTTATCACACGCAGGAATACGACGATGCCGAAGTTTATCTGCAGAAGGCTCTGGCCCTCGATTCGGAGCAAAGTATGGCAAATACGGCACTCGGTCTGGTCAGAATGCGGCAGAGAAAATTTGACGAAGCGAAAAAATATCTGCAAAAAGCCGTTGCCGGAAACCGCCGCAACCATTTTGCCCATTACAATTACGCCTATGTTTTAAGCCGCGAAAGTATGGATGAAACGGGTTGGGTGACGGGCTATCCTTCCGCAACGGCTGAAATTATGCGGAAATCTCTCCTTGAAGCGATCAATATAAATCCGGATTTTACCGAAAGTTACCGGCTTTTGGCTTTTATCAATCTGGTCAACAATGAAAACCTCGATCAAGCTGTGAACTTGATGAACAAAGCATTGGCATTACAACCCGGCAATGACGATTATCATTTGACCCTCGCACATATTTATCTGCGACAGGAAAAATACGAAGAAGCGGAAAAAATTGGTGAAAAGATCGCCAGAAATGCGTTTGAGCCGGAAATGCGTTCGCAGGCGGAGAATCTTTTAAGTAACTTAAAAGCCCTCAGAGAAAACCGGGCGGAAATGGAAAAATACAAACGCGAATCGGAAGAAAGCGAAATGCTTCCGCCCGACTCGGTTTTGAAAAGCACTCTGACCGAAGCGGAAATCAAAAAGATCGAAAACGACAATCAAATACTTGCAATCAACCGCCAGGTGCATAAAAACGCCGACGGAAATAGGCAGATTCTCGGTTTTACGCAAAAGATCGAATGTATCGCCGGCGGCGTCCGCTATACGGTCAAGACCGATGACGGCACTCTGATGCTCAAAAGCAGGGATTTTCAAAGTTTGAAGCTGATGGCGATGACTGAAGAATCTTACAGCGTTTCGGTCGGTTGTGATACCGATATAAAAAGTTACAAAACCGTCTTTCTATACAAACCGCAACAAGACCCGCGAATGAAGACGAGCGGAAATCTTTTCGGGATGATCTTTGTTCCCGACTTTTTCGTCTTGAAATCGCCGGAAGAACTCGCCCGGATGAAACACATTCTCATTATTGATGACGAAGAGCGAAAACGTCAGATGATCGAAGGAATCAGATCGAGTTTGCGGAAACCGCAAGCGGGTGAAAGCCGCGGGATCGGAATTCTCGAAAAAATCGAATGCCTGAAAAATGAAATGATCTTCCGTGTGAAGACCGCAGATCAAAACTTAACAGTCAAAACCGGTTCGCCGGAAAATCTGCCGATAAAAATCTATACCAGAGATGCCGCCGGAATCCAGATCGGCTGCGGTGTCAAACCGCCACCCGTCAAAGCCGTCATCACCTATCTTCCCGACAAAAGCGATGCGGATAAAGGACAGGTTACTTCAATCGAATTTGTCCCGGATGATTTTGAACTGGATTAAGATTTTTACCCCGGAGGCAGAGAGATTTTAAATAATTATTTGAGGAAATTTTGTTGAAAATAAGGAAACCTACGAATTCTTCGTCTCTCTGTGACCCTGTGGTTTATCATTCTTCAAAAAGTCATCTTTTGTGATCGCATATTGAACCAGATCATTGTCGTAAAATCTGCCGATACCGATATATTTCATCCCGAGCCGTTTCATAACATTTTGCGAAGCCTCGTTATCGGGATAGGCGACGGCGACGATTTTGTCCAGACCGAGTTCTTCAAAACCGTATTTGAGGCAGACTTCGGCGGCTTCCGTCGCGTAACCTTTGCCCCAAAATTTTTTCTGAATGGCGTAACCGACCTCGATCTCACCCGTTTCTTTGAGTTTCCACAAACCGCACCAGCCGACAAAATCTTTCGTCTCCTTTTCGATCACACTGCAAAATCCGATCTTTTCCGTGTCCCATTTTTCCGAAATGAGATGAATCCAGTTCAGCGATTCCTCGCGTTTCGTCTGCGGCTGGCGGATATAACGCATAATCTCCTCGTCGCTCCGCATCTTGAAAATTTCGTCCACGTCGTATTCCTGCATTTTTCGTAAAAACAATCTTTCGGTTTCGAGCATAAAATTTAAACTTTATAAAATTTTTCGGAAGAAAATCTCCGGTTAAACAGTCTAAAGTAATAACATATCTTTTGAAAGGACAAAATCTATGAACAAAAAATTTGAAACCCGACGCGAATTTCTGCGGAATGCTTCGCTGACCGCTCTGGCTTTTCCGCTATTGATCAACTGCAAAAGCAGTACGTTGGCACAAAAACAGACGGACGAAGACGTTTTGAGTCTGATCAGAAAAAACGCCCGGCCTAAAGGAACGGAAGGAATGGGAGCAGTTGATTTTCCGAAAGATGTTTCCTCGAAAACAGTTCTCAAACCGAAAGACGAAAACTTCGTCCCGATCGTAATTTCGGGAACGGTCTATAAATCGGACGGAAAAACGCCCGCCCCGGATATTCTGATCTATTTTTATCATACGGACGTTGAGGGAATTTACGGCCGGAGCGGCGAACATAAACACGGCCATTACCGCGGCTGGCTTCTGACGGACGACAAAGGCAGATATGAACTGAGCACGATAAAACCCGCTTCATATCCCGATTCGACCATCTCTTCGCACATTCACACAACCATTACGGGCAAGGACTTCCGGGAAGATTGGATCGATTCGATACTTTTTGAAGGCGATAAATTCATTACCGAACGCGAAAGAAGCCGGGCCGGCAAGAGAGGCGGTTTTAATCCGATTCTGGAATTCGAAAAACGTTCGGACGGCATTTTATACGGCGTTCGTGATATTCAGTTGTAATTGGATATGCAATTTTTGAGAACTTATTTCTAATAGTTCTATAATTTGTTCTGTATATTTTGTGTCGCCGAAAACTGTTGGGATCATGAAAAAAATTTTATATTTGATGACAATTATTTTAATTGGTTTTTGGTGCGGTCAATCAATTTTTGCCCAAAAACAGACCTCTTATCCGCTCTGGAAGGGTATTGAGGCAGGCTCTTTTAACGTCGGATTTAAGACGATCAATTGGCGGGATAAGACACGCAATCTTGCTGAAGTGGATAAAGCAGATAACGATAAAAATGGTTTTTTCCCGATTCAAATATCAATCTGGTATCCGGCAAACGGGCGTTGGACGTGCGGAAAAGCCATGCCTTTTAAGGAATATTTTTATCTGACCGAACAGAAAAATGATTTTAAAGAACCTTCTCAAGAACGCAAAGATAAAGCCCTGGATATTTTTTACAGTTTTGCCAAATTCGGTTTATCCGTTGAATTGAACAAAGCCGAGCTGAAAGAAACGGCGGACGCCTGCACTGCTTCGATTAAAGACGCGAAATCTATCAAGGAAAAATTTCCCGTAATTTTAGCCGGACACGACGGCGGAGTTTGGAAAGGAGCGACCTTAAATGAATATCTGGCGAGTCACGGCTACGTCGTAGTTTCGACAGGTCCTCTGTCTTCAACATTTTCAATGATGTCGAAAGAACCTCAAAAAGCGTTGCTGAGAAGAGTGCGGACGTTCGAAATAATAAGGGAATTAATAAAAACTATCGAATTCGCGGATGACTCCAAGATCGGACTTTTGGGATTAAATTCGGACGGAATGAGCGTTTTGCTCTATCAGATGAAAAACAAAGAGGCAAAAGCCGTAGTTAGTGTTGACGGTTGGGAAGGGAAAAATAATGGTTTCAGGTTTGTATCGGAAAATATCTACTTCAAGCCATCCGATTTCGATGTTCCGTATATGGAGTTTCAGCAAGATGATGATACGGATAGAGCATCACTTCAATTAAATACGTCTATTTTTGACAAAATGACAAATTCGGACCGGTTTTCTTATGTTTTAAAAGATTTCGGACATGCCTATTTAACAGGTAATATGATTGCCCTGCCGAAGTTAAGCGAGCGGGCGATCAGGCAACATAAATTCTGGTATCAAGCCGTTCGTAATTTGTTCGATGCTTATGTCAAGCAAGATGATTCGGCACTTAGATACATTTGGCAGGAAGATAAAAGGTTTGACCTTAATACAGCTTTTTTTGACAGAGCTGAACGGATTAGATCGAATTGATATAAAATTATTGAAAACAAAATGGAGCAACCCGCCCGAATGACCGAAAACCGAAGCGAAGAGGAATTGCTGACCGCCGAATGCAGAAACGGCAGTCGCGAGGCGTTCGGGACGCTTTTTGCCGAAAATCACAAACGGGTTTTTTCGGTCGCACTGAATTTTTTCGGCGGTGACCGGCAGATCGCCGAAGACGTGACGCAACAGGTTTTTTTGAAGATCTTCAAAAACATCGAAAATTTTCGCGGCGAGGCGGAATTGACGACCTGGCTTTACCGGATAACGGTCAATGCCTGTATTGACGAGCAGAAAAAGTCGCAGAGATTTTCTTTTTTCGCCGATATTTTCGGGCTCAAAGAACCGAAAACGAAAGTGACGCAGGACGAAAAACTTCACAGTCGAGAAATATCGGATGAGGTCAGGAGTGCCGTCTCGACCTTGAAAACAAAGTTTCGTCTGCCGATTCTCTTAAAATACTCGGAAGGTTTAACGTATCGGGAAATGGCGGAAATTCTGGAATGTTCGGAAGGCACGATCGCTTCAAGATTAAACCGCGGGCATAAATTGCTTGCCCAAAAATTGAAGCATTTGAAAGATGAAATTTAGAAAATGAAGGAAAAGCATTACAAGGAAAAACTCTCGGCATTTGTCAACCACGAACTTTCAGCGGATGAACGCCAGGAAGTCGGCGAGCATCTTCTCTATTGTCAGGAATGCCGCCACGAGCATTCGGAAATAAAATTCGGTGCGGAACTTTTAAGCCAACATTTACAAAGTGCCGACGCTCCGCCAAATCTCTGGCGACGCATCGAAGCCGAATTGGACGGCGACGATCGAACCCGAACCGTTTCATTTTTCAACCCGAAAACACTGGCTTTTGCCTCGGTTCTTTTGATCGCGGTTTTCGGTCTGACAGCTGTTTTTTACTTGAACTCTCAGCAAGAATCTGAACAAGCGAAAGAAGATGCTGAGACAATTCCGCCAACGGCAGAATCTTTCGAAGCGTGGCCGGTCGAAACCCTTGCGGGTTCGCCGAAGATCGAAAACTCTTCCGAAAAAACGGACTTAAACGTCGGCGGAATTCTTGAAACGGATGAAAATTCGCGGGCGAAGATCGAAGTGGCCGACATCGGACAGGTCGAGATCGCTCCGAACTCTCTCGTCAAACTGATCAATTCGAGCAAAACGGAGCATCGGCTGTCGCTTGAAAAAGGAACTCTCGAAGCCCGCATTTTCGCTCCGCCGCGGCTTTTTGTCGTTGATACGCCTTCGGCCGTCGCGGTTGATCTGGGTTGTGCTTACAAACTCGAAGTGGACAAAGCCGGAAACAGCAAACTTCACGTCACGAGCGGTTATGTCGCTTTGGAACGCGAAGGCCGCGAATCGATCGTTCCGGCCGGAGCTTTCTGCTACACCAAACGCGGCAAAGGACTCGGAACGCCGTATTTTGAAACCGCTTCCAAAGAATTTCAGGACGCTCTTTACGAGTTCGATTTCAAAAACGGCGGCAAAGCTTCGCTTGAAAAAATCCTGAAACTCTCGGGTTCAAAAGATACTCTCACGCTCTGGCATCTCCTTTCGCGTGTTTCGGCGGAAGAACGCCGGATGGTTTTGAACAAAATCCTGTCCCACACCAAATTGCCCGCAGACATTTCCAAGGAAGGCATCTTGAAATTGGACAAGGATATGCTCAGGCAGTTAAAGAATGAGGTTGAGATTTTGTGGTATGAATAACAATATCAAGAAAAATTATCCACAGATGAACACAGATAGACACAGATTTTTAAAGCATTGATAAGAAATAAAAAAATCAGCTTTTTAAAACATCATAATTATCTGTGTTCATCCGTGTTCATCTGTGGATAAAAAATCCCGCGTCTTTCTGCGGTGAAAATCAAATTAAATAAACTAGCAAGCCGTCCTTTAATTTCGGCTCGAACCAGGTTGATTTCGGCGGCATAATCTCGCCCATATCGGAAACGTCGAAAAGGTCTTGCATCGTCGTCGGGTAAAGCGAAAAGGCGAGTTTGGCAATGCCTTCATCAACGATCCTTTCGAGTTCTTTCGTTCCTCTCGCCCCGCCGACAAAACCGATCCTTTGATCAACCCGTTCATCGCCGATGCCAAGAAGCGGAGCGAGCAGATATTTATGCAAAATGCTCACATCAAGCCGTTCGATCGCGTCAGGCTCGCGGATAAAATCAACGGCGAATTTCAGTTTCCGCCATTGTCCGTTCATATACATACAGAATTCCTGTGGGTTATCGGGAACTTTCCCTTCGGTTTCGGTGATGACGAAGTTTTCGCTCACTTGTCGCAGAAATTCTTCTTCCGTCAAACCGTTCAGATCTTTGATGACACGGTTGTAAGCCAGAATCCGCAGGTCTTCCGCCGGATACATTCCCGTCAGAACAAAGTTGTAGTTTTCTTCGCCCGTGTGATCCGGGTTTTGTTCGCGGCGGCGTTTTCGGGCAAGTGAAGCACTTTCCGCCCGGTGATGTCCGTCGGCGATATACAGAGCGGGAACTTCCTCAAACGCCTCGACCCATTTGTTTGTGTCGGTTTCACGCCAGACCTTCTGCTGAACGCCGTCCGAGCAATGAAAACTATAGACCGGCTTTTCTTTGGTGGCGTTTCGGATGAGTTCGCGGATCGTTTCCGTATTGCGGAAAGCCAAAAAGATCAAACCCGTCTGAGCATTTACGGCGAGCATATGTTCGGTGCGGTCTTCGACCTTGTCGGGACGGGTTTTCTCGTGTTTTTTGATAATTCCGTTTTCGTATTCATCAATCGAACAGACAGCGACCACGCCCGTCTGCGTATGTTCGCCGATGGCCAGCTGATAGATGTAAATGCTCGGTTCTTCTTCTTGAAAAAAAAGTTCGCCTTCGATGAATTCTTCCAGATTCTGTTTCGCCCTCGCGAAAATTTCCGCGTGCGGAACTTCCGTTTCATCTTCGAATTCCGCTTCCGCCCGCGTCACCCGCAGGAAACTCAGCGGGTTGGCGTTGATGAATTCACGCACCTCGGATGTATAAACCACATCGTAAGGCACACAAGAAACTTGCTTTGCTTTTTCCAGAACGGGACGCAAAGCACGAAAAGGTTTTATGATTGCCACTTGTTAAAAATGTCTCCTAAAAAAATTGTTATGAATTTGTTTGTGTAATTATATCTTTAAAAAATTTTACGAAATCAATTTTCCATTTGCCGTCTTCTTTGACAAATGGAACCGTATCAAATCCGTCTCTATCCTCAAATTTTATCTCGACGCTGGCCGTCTCGCCCGAAATTTTTTCGCTGCGGATTTGAGTCGTTTCAAATGCCGGCACGCCTTTCCCGCTTTTTATCATCTCGTCAAATGACAGGCCTTCGTCTTTAGCCCGTTGGGTAATAAGATGAATCGAGCCTTTGGTGATCAGACTTTTTATTCTTTCGGGATTTTTGTTTAATGACGCCAGATTAAAGGTCTTTAATGTTTCCGTCGGCGTAAGTTCCTTGTTTGCCGGCGGGTCGAAAGTTTCTATTTTCGGAACTTCATCCGCCGCTTCGTTTTCATCTTTCGGCTCGTTTTCGCTTCTATCAGAATTTTCATTTTCTTGAGAATTATAAATATTCGCATTTTCACCGGCTGAATTTGAAACGTTTTTAGGTTCTTCTGCCGACCAGCACGAGGCGAGCAAAAAAACGGAAATTACGGTGATGATAAAAATTTTCAGATACTTCATAAAAATTTCCTACTGAGCGGGTTTTTGCGGCGGATTGACAATCGTCGGCGGATCGGTTGAAGGATTGCTTGGATCATTCGGATTGACCGCCGGATCGACGGGCGTCGGACTCGGCGACGAAGCATCGGGACTCGTTACATTAGTGTCTGCCGTCCCTTTTTCCGCTTCTTCCATTTCGCGTTTGATCTGATCGTCGAGACTTTCGGTGCTTGTTTCAACCTGTTGGATCATCTGGTCGCTCGTCGCTTTCTTATCAATTTTCCAGATACCGTCTTCTCTAACGAGATGAATCACGTCATAAGTGCCGAAATTGTTTTTTACTTCGACGCTTGCCTTATCGCCTTCGACCTTTTCGTTTCTGTAATCGAAAACTCTCTGATCGGGCGGAAAAAGCGTATCCCGCAAAACTATGTCGTCAAGTGTTAAATTTTGAGCCTTTGCTTCCTGTCTGTGAATTTCCAGAGAGCCTTTGGAAAGCAGAAGTTTCATCATCGTTACATCTTTTTTTCTGACCGCTGTTTGATATGCATCAAGTGTTTCGAGAGGCGAAGCGGGTTTTGAATCGCTGCCGCAAGCCAAAAATGCCGCCACTGAGATCGTTATAAAAATTATCTTAAAAAAACGCATAGCCTTTTCATTAAACAAAATAAAATAGTTATACTAACCGCAAAGTATAACCCAAAAGAGAGGATTTAGACGAA
This sequence comes from Pyrinomonadaceae bacterium, assembly GCA_041940665.1. Lineage (GTDB taxonomy): Bacteria > Acidobacteriota > Blastocatellia > Pyrinomonadales > Pyrinomonadaceae > Aridibacter. The sequence goes on from JBGTRS010000048.1 coordinate 9,740, forward strand.
TGAGCAACAGAAGAAAATTGACGGAAGAAGAGATCGAAAATTCATTGAAAGAATTGAATGGCTGGAACGTCGAAGAAAAATTCCTGCGGAAAAAATTCAAATTTGAAAACTTTGCCGAAGCCCTCGAATTTGTCAATAAAGTCGGCGAGATCGCCGAAAACGCCGATCATCATCCCGACATAACCTTCGGTTGGGGCTATGCCGATATTGAACTGACCACCCACGACACGGGCGGTCTGACGCATAACGATTTTGACGTAGCAAAAGAGATTGATTCGATTTTGTAGAAAATGAGGAATGATTTTTAAGGATAATTAAATCCAAATTCCAATTTGTAAAACTTTACTAGAAGCTATCTCAAAAATAGTATTCTCTTGTTATCGCGTAGCGATGGATTGAATTTAGCCGTGTAATTTATTGCACGTTTAATTTGATTCAAATTTTTGCGTCGCGTCAGCGACGATTGATAAATGCCTGAATGATAATCATTTGTCGCTGTCGCGACAGAATATTTCTGCCAATCCGACCGTGCAATAAATTACACGGCTAAATTCAGATTGTCGCTGACGCGACCAAACAACATATTTTTGAGATGGCTTCTAGGGAAAGCCGATCTTTTTAATAATATTTTGCACACGCGGATCGCTTCTGATTTCGTTCCATTCAGGATAAGCGTAAAGTGCCAGCAAGACCGGCTCTCTTTTTTCGAGCGATCTTTCAAGCCATTCGATCGCCTTTTCCTTTTCGCCGAGAGCGAGGTGGATGAGGGCGATGTTAAACCGATTGACGCCGACCTGATCGAGGCTTTGCTCATAATCGCGTAAGACCTTTTCGGCTTCGGCACGTTTTCCGGCGCGGGCGTAAATAAACGCAGCACCCGAACTTACTCTTTTTAAACCCCCGAATTCGGCTTCTTTCAGAACCTCTTCGACCGCCTCCTCGTGCATTCCTTTGATGGAATAAACATAAGCCAGATTGCGGTGTGAAAAAACATACCGCGAATCCATCTCGACCGCCTTTTTCGCCTGTTCCAATGCTTCGTCAATTTTTCCCGCATTCAGAAGAATTCTGACAAAATCGTTGTTGATATACACCGAAACGGGATCGAGTTCCAAAGCCGTCCGCATTTCCCGAACGGCTTCTTCGTGACGGCCGTGCATCGAGTAATAAAATGCATAGTCATGGCGAATTCCCGCTTCCCGCGGTTTTAGTTCGACCGCCCGTTGATACGCCTTTTCGCCTTCCGCAAAATTCCATTCGATGTAAATTTTGACGCGGCCGAGGGCCGTGTAAGCCTCGGCTGAATTCGGGTCTAAACTTATCGCTTTTTCCGCCGCTTCGATCGCTTTGCGGTTGTTTTCATCGCGTTCGATGTTGAAATTTGCAAGGCTCTGATAAACCTCCGCCATCGCCGAATACGGCAGAGTATAGTCCGGGTCTTTTTCGGAGGCTTTTTGATAAAAATTCAGAGCTTTTTTAAGCTCATCGGGCGAAGCTTTGTTGTGATGAAAAACGCCCTGCAGATAAAATTGATAGGCCTCACTGCTTTCCGTCTGATGTTTGGTGATGATGTCCTCTTCGGCCTTGGTCAGACGGATCGATAATCTTTCCGCAATTTTCTCCGAGATCGAATCCTGGACGGCGAATATATTTGTAAAATAATCGTCGAAACTGTCCGCCCAGAGCGATTCGCCGTCGCTTACGCGGATCATCTGCACCGTTACGCGAATCTTGTTTTCAACCCTCTGAATCCGGCCGTCCAAAACCGCATCAACCTGCAATTCGCGGCCGATCTTCGTCAGATCCGGTTCCGCTTCCGAATATCTCAAAACCGCACTCGTCGGGCGAACGGTGATCTGTTTCAGATTGCCGAGTCTCGTAATGAGAGCATCCGCCATGCCCATCTCGAGAGCCTCGTCCATGTCGCCTTTGGTCAGAGGCTTGAACGGCAAAACAGCGATCGTTTTCAGTTGTTCGGCATTGGAGTTTTGATCTTGCCGGTAAGCGGAACGCCAGAAATAAAGTCCGGTAGCGGCAAAAATGAATAAAGCTAAAACGGAAAGAATCAAAACGGCTTTGGCGGAAAATTTTCGTTGTTCTTCAGAATTTTTTTCGAAAACAGTTTTTGAATGATCTTTCGCTTCCGGGTCTTCCGCTACCTCGCGAACTTCGGCGACAAAGCGATAGCCGCGTCGCGGAACGGTTTCGATAAATCTGTTTTCGGTCGGAGCCTCGCCCAAAATCCGCCGCAGAGCCGAGATATTTACATTCAAATTCGCTTCTTCGACAAAACTCTCACCCCAGAGTTCTTCGACGATCTCGGTTTTTTCCAGAAGATGTCCCTGATTTTCAACGAGCAGGGCGAGCAGATCGAAAACTTTCGGCGGCGGCGTCAGAAGTTCGTCCGCCTTCCATAAATGACGCTCGGAAACATCGAGACGAAACTCGCCGAATTCGTAAATTTTCCGTTTTTTTTCCCGCATCGGAATATTTTGGCGTTTCTTTGGCGAAAATTTGGCGTTTTTTTAAGACTTTTTGCCTGCTTATTCAATACTCTTATTTCAAAAGGAGGTCAACCCCGAAAATTGAATTTGGAATTATGAGAAGAATTCTGACAAAACCGATTTTCATCATCGCCGGAGTTTTCGTTTTCTCGGTCGGCATCTGGGGTTTTAGGCTGAGTTTTTCGCCGGACATCCTGGCGAGCGGAGAATTTCACCGCGTCGCCCACAAAGGCAAAGGCCGGGCGGAAATCATCAAAAGATCAGACGGCGAAAAATTTCTCGTTCTCAGAAATTTCCGCACCGCCCGTTCCAAAGAGCTGTATGTCTATCTCATTTCCGCGTCCGACGCCCTCGAGAACGAAACGGTCAAAAACTCGAAAATCTACTCGCTCGGCAAACTGAAGAACGCGGAAACCGAACGGGACGAATATCGTCTGCCGCGTGATTTGGACGTTGCGGCCTACGGTGCGGTCACGATCTGGAACAAAAAATATGAAAGCAATTTTACGACCGCACCTTTGAAATGAATTCGGCATTTCCGGAAATAAAAAGGAGAAAGCGATTATGACAGCCCTGAATGCAATCGAAATCGAAAAAAAACACGCTCCCGATCCGACGCTTTGGCTGGAAAGGCACGGAGATTTTCTCTATCGCTTTGCCCTGTCAAAAATTTATGAACGCTCCCTTGCCGAAGATCTCGTCCAGGAAACTCTGCTCGCCGCCCTCGGATCACGCGGGAATTTTGCCAATAATTCCGCCGAAAGAACCTGGCTTGCCGGAATTCTCAAACACAAGATCGCCGACCACTTCCGCCGCATCACCCGCGAGATCAGTCTGGACGAAACGTTCGAAACCGATGAATTTCTGGAAAAAAGTTTTTTTGCCGCCGACGGACATTGGAAACCGGAAGCGACTCCGCTTGTCTGGAAGGAAAATCCGGCGGAACTTCTTGAACAAAAAGAATTCTGTGAATTTTTAAGAAACTCGCTTTCACAAATTCCCGAAAAACTCGCCGCCGTTTTTATGCTTTCCGAGATTCAGGGCTTTAGCAGTGATGAAATTTGCCAAATGCTCGATATATCCCAGGAAAATCTATACGTAATGCTGCATCGGGCCAGATTCCGTCTGCGTCATTTGCTGGAAAAAAATTGGTTTGCAAAACATTAATTTTACTTAAGTCCTTCGATCAGAACCGCATCGTGCCGCCATTTGCCGCGGATATAGGCGAATGTTTGACCGTCCGGCGAAAATGTAAAATCCGAAACCTCTTCGTGATCGGTAAATTCGGTAAATTTTTCAAACTTACCCGTTTCCGGCGAAAGTTGCCAAACGGTTGATTTTAAGATATTGCCGGTTAAGTAAAACAATGACCTACCGTCAATCGTCCAAACGATTCTCAATGGCGTTGATTTTTCTTCCGGCAACCGAAAAGATTTCAGAACTTTGCCGTCCGCCAAAGACATCAGGACGATTTGATACGTTCTGTCTTCTTTCCGGGAAAAATAGGCGATCGTTTCTCCGGTCGGATTGATTTCGGGCAACAGCATCGTTTCTTTGGACACGATGCTCGAAATCTTGCTTCCGTCGCTGTTCACGGATATTTTGCCCAGATTGGCGGTCAGGTTGGTGACATAAAAAACGGTATTGCCGTCAGGCGAGATGAAGATCGGGACACCGCTTTCGCCTTCGGAGATTTGAATTTGATCGCTTCCGTCCGGATTCATCCGCCAAATCTGGGTTGAACCCGTGCGGTTCGAGGTGAAATAAATATAACGCTCGTCAGACGAGACCAGCGGGTTTGAATTTGACTCCTGGTTACTGGTTAGTTGGCGTTGATCGGTGCCGTCGGTATTGATCGTCCAGATGTTCGGAGTGCCGTCAATGATCGAACTGTAAAAGATTTTTCCGCTTGAGGTAAATCGGGCCGTTCCCTGAGCGGCACAGAGCAGTTTGGCCGAGTCGGGTTGATCGGTCGGGGCAAGCCACAGGTGAAAATCGGAAACAACCTGGGTGGCCACCATTTTTTGGAATGATTTGTCGAGGCTGATGCGGTTGTAGATATTCGAGTCTTTGGTCAAAGTTTGGACTTCGCCGGTTTTATTCGACACCCGGTAAATCTTAATGAGCCGATAAAAATGCTCATACGCCGTAAACAGCAGTCCGCTTTTGTCCGGCAACCAGACCAGATATTTGATGTTGAAAAACTTTTGTTTGGTAATTTCACGTTCCTGGCCGGTTTCGACATCCACCTCTATCAAACCGAAATCCTGTGAACCGGTTCGCGATTGTCCGAGGGCGACGGCAATTGATCTACCATCGGGTGCAAATTGATTATCCCCGATGCGGATCGGTTTTGGACGGGTTAACAGCTTCCGCTCATTCTGGCCGTCAATATCGGCTATAAAAAGCGAGCAATAATCATTTTCCTGATACGGACAACGAACAAATGAAATCCGGCGGTCATCGGGCGAAAGATCAAACCACCCTTCCGTATTAGCGACGACTTCTTTCGGAATTCCGCCCCGCACCGAAATCCGGTAAATTGTCGTCGGACTGCCTTCTCGGGCTCTGGAAAAATAAAGT
>JBGTRS010000049.1:0-14800 GCA_041940665.1 Pyrinomonadaceae bacterium
CGATCTTTGTTCTCAATTTACCGGCGTTTTGCTTTAAGGTTTGGTAATTTTCTTCTTTCAAATATTCGGGAATTGCCCGGCGGTTTTCCGTGTCGTATTTTCTCGCAAACGCCTGCCACGCAAAATAATTTTCGTAGATCGGATATTCGACGGCGAGTTTTTTCGCCCGTTCGCGGTAGATGTCGATGATGTTGCCGTCTTCGTCCAAATCTTTCTTTAATTCTTCATACTGTTGCGGCGGAATACCGAGACCGAAAAGCGTGACGGGCATTTTGCCGACGGCTTTGATAAAGAACGAATTGAAGAACGGTTCGAGATAGCGTTCGTAGAGTTTCTGCTGTTCTTCCAAAGTTTTCGCTTTTAAGATCTCTTCCGGCCGGCAGCCCATAATCTGCGAGAATTTATTAAAGACTCTGAGAAAATAGGCGTTGCGTGAATGTTCGTAAAGACCGCCTTTTTTAAAAAAATTGATGCGTTTGCCGTGAGCGATGCGGCCGATCAGGGAATTGCTTTCCCAAAATTTCCGCGTTTCTTCATCCAGATTCGGAGCGATGAACTTTTGATAATTTTCTTTGTTCTTTTCGTGTTTGCCGTATCCGAAAAACGCAAAAAAATCTTCGTATGACGGAAGATGTTTGAGAGCGGCGAGTTTTAAGTTGAGCAGAAAAATATGATGGCGGTTGAGATCAACCGCCGTAACCCGTTTCGGACTTTCGATGAGATAATTCAAAGCATTACAGCCGCCCGATGAAATCGTCAGAACACGGGAGTTTCCGTCTAATTCAAGAGCTTGGAGGTCAACCCGCGGGTCTTCCCAGATCTGATTATAAACAAAAGCGTCGAACCAGACGGCAAAAAGTCTCTGCAAAACACCTTGTTTTTTCGACGTTTTTTTTTGCCTGACTGCACCGAGAACGAGTTTCTCTTTTTTACTCATTGATCATCACTTCCACCGGGTCAATGTCCGAAGCCCGCCACGCCGGGTACAAGGCACCGACCAGACTTCCCAAAATGGCGATCGAGATCGCCGCAATGATCCAATCGGTCGAAAACATAAACGGCAATTCGAAAAGTTTTCCGATGACGAACGCGGCGGCAAAAGAAACCGTCAGACCGATGACCACGCCGAAAATCCCGATCAGTAATGCTTCGCCTTCGATAACGCGGATGATAAAGGGTTTCGAAGCTCCGAGCGATTTCAAAATGCCGATCTCTTTGCGGCGTTCGGTAATGGTCGTGTACATCGAAAGCAGAACGAAGATGGTCGAAACAAACGCTCCGAGTCCGACGAGGACACGCAAAAATGTTTTCAGTCCGGGAATCCGGTCCTGAGCGTCAATAATCAGATCGCGAGTTAAGTTTATCTTATTGCCGGGCAATTCCGTGTTAATTCTTTCGGCGACCGCCGCCACATCCGAACCGTCCTCGAGTTTGACCAAAATATACGTACATTTATTTTCCGCTCCGAGTGCGTTCTGCATTGCCGCGAGCGACATCTTGATCCTCGCTCCCGAAGGCGGCGAAAATACGCCGACGATCTTTTTCGGCTTCCCGAAGATCTCGATAGTTTCGCCCAACTTATGTTTATCGTCACGCATTTTGCGTTCATCGAGGATCACTTCGTCATCCGTTTCCGCCGCCCGCCCTTCGACGAGCCGCATCTCGTTCATCTCGGCAAACGGCTGCCATTCGACGCCGTCAATCTGCTCAACGCCCCAGCGTGCTTCCGAGTTCGTCGTGATATAACGGATCACCGGAACGGTTGACCGGACGCCCTCGATCTCTTTCAAACGGTTGGCGTATTCGGTCGGAACCGATGCATTCGAACCCGTCAGACCCATCGCTCCGGGACGCGTAAAAACGATCTCCGCTTTCCAGTTCGAAGCCCGGCGGGCCATATCGTCGGCCATCCCGTCGGCCAGTCCCGTAAACAGCGTGACCAGAATCACGCCGATGGACACACCGACGATGCTGATCAATGTCCGAAAGGGGCGGGTTCGTAAATTTGCTAAAACCAATTCAAGCATTTTGTAAAATTAAAACTCTAAAAAAAATCCGAACTACAAATGATAATGGTTATGGATTTCTTTGCCAAAGCAGGATTTGTGAAAATTTCTTTATGTTTTAAAATCCGGTAACAATCAAATCTGCTATTTTATCGGGAAAATCTGTTTTTAGATATAAATCTTCGGCAGGCATCCAAACCTTTTCCCATTTCTCCCGCATCGCTTCGCCGTCGCGTTCGATTCCGCGTTTGAGGCGAATCTCACGCGGAGTTTCAACCCAAATTTTATAATCATAAAAATCGGATAGTTCGCTTCGTATCGAATAAACGCCTTCAATTATCACAATTCCGCCGATCCTGATTCTGTGCCATTCGGCCAGATTTTCGGTCTGCCAATCATAGCGTTGATATTCCGCCGCTAAGTTTTTACTCAGGGGTTCTAATACTTGTTTTTTCAATCTCTGCCAATCACAATGATCTTTAAAATAAAAATCGTCCATCGACACGATCGTTGCATCTGAAAGTTTATTTTTAATTTGAATCGCCAGAGTGCTTTTTCCCGCCCCGCCGCCGCCGTCAATACCGATCATCAGAGTTTTTTGCTTTCGCGGGAGGTTTTGTAAAATTTTCACTAATTTGTTTAATTTCAACCAAAAATCTCTCTGATTTTTAAATCCCTGAAAGGGACGAATTTAATAGCGTCGGGGCTTTAGTTCAACCCTCTCAAACGGAATATGTTTATTTGTAATAAAGCACGTATGTCGGATAACTTGGCTGAATAAATGACCAGCCTTTTTGTTCAGGCTTAAAACTATTGAAGATTTGCTTTCCTTCCAGTTTAAGGAGACCATCGGTACTTTTAATTTCCAATTTCTTTATATTCAATTCTTCATATGGATTTTCCTGAATTCTAACTGCATCGACCGAACTAATTTTGAGAACTAGATCTGATGCCAGTTTTACTTCGACCAATCCTTTTTCTATGTTTATTTTATAATCGTCCTGAAACATCTGTTGCCAACCGGCTTCATTTGAATTGAATTCTTTTAAGGTCGTAAAGTATGGAGTTAAACTTCTATAATTTGGATTTACTGCTTCATACTTGATAGTTATTGACTCACTTGAATCATTGACAACAACAAATCGTGAAAAATATGAACAACCTGACAAGACAAACGTTAAAAAACATACCGGAAATATTAATGCTATCCTTCTCATAATAATGAAATCCCTCTTATTTCAATTCTTCCAAAATCGCCTTCAACTTTTTCTCGCTTGCCTTTGAAACCGGCACTAACGGTAGACGCAAGTTGTTTTCCAGCAGTCCCATTTCCTTCATGACGAATTTACAGGGGGCGGGATTGGCTTCGATGAAATTGGCTTCCATGAGATTTAAAATTTTGTAATGGATGCGGCGGGCTTTTGAAAAACCGCCGTCTAAAGCCGCGTTGACCAGCTGGGCGGTTTCCTTCGGAATTTCGTTCGAGCAGACCGAAACAAGCCCGTCGGCTCCGGCGGCGATCATCGGCAGAGTGATCGCATCGTCGCCGGAAAAGACGCGGAAGTTCTTCGGACGGTTTTGCAATATCTGCATAATTTGCGAAAAATCGCCCGAAGCTTCTTTTGTGGCAACGATGTTCGGACAGGCTTCGGCGATGCGGACTTGCGTTGCGGCCGCGATGTTTGAAGCCGTTCGGCCGGGGACGTTGTAGAGCATGATCGGAAAGTTTTTAACCGAATTGGCGATCTCTTTGAAATGTCGAAAATAGCCTTCCTGCGTCGGTTTGTTGTAATAAGGCCCGACGACGAGTGCCATATCCGCCCCGGCTTGTCTCGCTTTCCGCGTAAAATCGATCGTCGCGGCCGTATTGTTGCTTCCCGTTCCGGCAATGACCTTGGCTCCCGTGTGCATTTTGGCAACCTCGACCGTCAGCTTGATGACGTGCAGGCGTTCATCTTCCGTCATCGTCACGCTTTCGCCGGTCGTCCCGCACGGCACGAGCAGATTTACGCCGCCCTTGATCTGTCTTTCCACCAGCGATTTGAAACATTCATCATCAATCGAACCGTCCTTTTTAAACGGCGTTACAAGTGCCGTCGCACAACCTTTTAGCCAGTCTAATTTCATTGTCATAATTTATAATTTTTTGCCCGCGAATTACGCAAATGAACGCGAATAATTTTTTATTCACATTAATCGGAAAGTTTTAATTCTTCCGTTGTATCTAAAAATTATCCGGTTTTTATTCGTGCAGATTCGCGTAATTCGCGGGCAAACCTTTCAACATAAAATCTTTCACCATTGTAACCAAATCCGCAAAAAGTTAAATCCAGGCCGAACGGTTTATCGCGGGAATCTTACGATTCATCCGAAATTTCCGCCTTTTGTCGGAAACTCCGAACGAATTTCCGTCAATCGGCGTTAAACTTTGCATACCAACAAAAGGAGAAACTTCAAATTATGCAATTTTCAAGACGCGATTTTTCAAAGATGCTTTTCGGTGCGGCAGTTTTGGGTTTGGTTGATTTCGATGTTTTCGCCCAGGTTTCAAAAAATTCCAATAGCCTGATGCGGCAGCTTGCCACGCGGACGGCGAGCGGTGAGGGAACCTGGACAAATCTCAAGATCGAGGGAAAAATACCAAAGGATCTGAACGGAAATCTTTTCCGCACCGCACCCGGACAATCCGAAGTTTTCGGCAATAAACTAAAACATCTGTTCGACGGCGACGCATATTTTGCGGGCTGGCGTTTCCGTGAAGGAAAAGTTTCTCTGCAGGGGCGTTTTATCCCGACGCCGGGACGCATTAAGGAGCAAGAAGCGAAAAAGATGCTCTACAACGGCTACGGGACAAACGCTCCCGATTCGCGGCTCGGCGGGAAGAATCAGCCGAGCGTCAATGTCATTCTTTGGCACGGCAAACTTCTCGGTCTTTCCGAAGGCGGTCTGCCGACCATCGTCAATCCCGACACGTTCGATTTTGAAGGCTATGAAAATTTCGGCGGCGTTGTGCCGGATTATCTGACCTTTACGGCTCATCCGCGTTTTGATGCGACGACGGGCGATATGTTCGCGTGGGGTTTTGAAAAACGCCCGCCCGGAACGATGCACGTCATCCGCGTCGATCATAAAACGGGCAAGGCCGAAACACTCTACAAGATGCCGCAAAAAGGCTTTAATATGGTGCACGACGCGATGCTCACGGAAAATTATTTCCTGATCTTATTCACGCCGACCTTTTATAATATGGAGATGATCATGAGCGGCAAGACGATGGGCGAGGCTTTGACCTACGCCGCCGATCAGCCTTCACAGCTCTACGCTTTTCCGCGTGACACGAAAGACGGCAAAGCCGAATCCGTTGCGGTCGAGTTGCCGCCGCACATCATATATCACTACGGCAACGCATATGAATCGAAACCGAACCGGATAAATTTTGAAGCGATCGCCTACAATGACGAAAAGTTCTTTGAAATTCTCCGAAGTTGGCGGGAAGATAAAATTGCCGATTTTAGACCGCCGCGGCTTAAACAGTTCACCGTTGATCTCGGCAAAAAACTGGTCGTCAGTTCCAAAGACCTGGCCGAAAATGTCGAGTTTCCGCGTTACGATATGCGGCTGACGGGCAAAAAAGCACGCTATCTGTACGCCGCCGACAAACTTTATGATAAAGATTCTTCCATCTTACGAGTTGATCTCGAAAAACATTCCGTTCAAAAAGTAGCTGTCGGAAATGCCCGCACCGTCGCCGAACCCGTTTTCGTGCCGAAAACTTCTGCCGTCAACGAAGACCGCGGCTGGCTTCTGACTCAAGGTTTCGATGCGGACAAAAATGAGAATTTCCTCGAGATCCGCGACGCTCAGACTTTGGATCTGGCCGCTCGCATCTGGGCTTCGGGACAACATTTTCCGCTCGGTTTTCACGGAAATTTCTATCCGTTGGGCTGATTTATTGTAAAATACCTTTCGTGAAAAAATCGCGGATCAAACTTGAAACATGGCAATTGCTGTTTGTCGTTGCGGCATCGGCATTTGCCGTTGTTTTTCTGAATTCGCTCGCCTACGGTTTTTCACCCGCAACCGTTGCCGACTCCTTGATCTACACCTTTTTTATCGGCTCGTCCGTCTGTCTCGGAGTCATCTATCTGGCTCCGAAAATTTATAAATTGTCACTGGCAAAGCGAACTTCGATCATTGCCCTCGAAATTTTCGGAGCGACCTTTTTCGGAATTATCTTAACAAGGCTTTTTCTGAACGCTCTCGGCCTCGAAAAATCCATCTTGCCGGGTTTCAGAACATCGGTTTTTTCTCTCGTTATTTCCTACACATTCGGGTTCAGTGCCTATTTTTATCTTGATTCCCAGTCCAAACTTCGCCGGACGGAAAGACTTCTGCGGCAAAAAGAATTGGATGAAGCAAGAGCAAGATCGCTCGCCGTGCAGGCACAGCTTGCTTCGCTGGAGTCCAGAATCCAGCCGCATTTTCTGTTCAACACCTTAAATTCCATCGCCGCTTTGATCAGGGAAAACCCCGAAAAGGCGGAAAAAATGGTCGAAAAGCTTTCCGCTCTGCTTCGCTATTCGCTCGATTTTAAACCGAACAAACTGGTTGCTTTGCGGGAAGAATTAAAGATAACAAAGGATTATCTGGAGATCGAAGCCGCCAGATTTGCCGAGAAACTTGATTATAATTTTAATATCGCTCCCGATTTGGAAGACGAAAAACTGCCTGCCTTTGCTTTGCAAACCCTGGTCGAAAACTCGATCAAGCACGTTGCCGCAAAGCGTTCGGCCAAGACCGAAATAGCTATTTCCGTCTTTAACAGCGACGGAAGCTTAAAGATCGAAGTCAGCGATAACGGTTTCGGGTTTTCCGAAAATGAAATAAGGACGGGACACGGTTTGGACACTCTGCAAAAACGTCTGAGAAACATTTTCGGCGATAGAGCGGATCTGGAAATTATCGAAAATAAAACGGGCGGACGAGTGCGTCTGAGAATTCCGGCTGATTAAAAATAATATGAAACCACAGATTAACACGGATGGACACAGATTTTTTTGATTTTATCCGTGTTAATCTGTGTCCATCTGTGGTTTCATTTTTTCCTTAAATGAAAGATAAGTTAAAAGTATTTTTAATTGACGATGAACCGCTGGCCTTGAAGCGGCTCACGCGTTTGCTCGATGAAACCGGCAAGGTCGAGATTATCGGGCAAACAACCGAACCGCTCGAAGCTTTGAAAATTATTCCGAATCTCAAAGCGGACGCGATCTTTCTCGACATCCAGATGCCCGAACTGACTGGTTTTGAACTTCTGCAAAAATTGGAAAATTATCCGCCCGTTATTTTTACAACGGCCTTTGATGAATTTGCTCTCAAGGCGTTCGAGGTTTTTTCGGTGGATTATCTCTTAAAACCGGTCGAATCTGAAAGGCTCGGATTGGCTTTGGAAAAACTCGAAAAACTCGTCTCGGAAAAACAAACCGACACTTCCAATATCGAAAAACTGCTCGAAAATCTTAGTCAGGATCAGAAAGCAAAACCGGTCGAAAGGATCGCCTCCCGCATCGGCGGAAAGGTGCGGATCTTGAGCGTTGATGAGATCACGCATTTTTTCGCTCAGGATAAATTAACCTTTGCCAAAACCGCCGACGGCAAAGAATTTCCGATTGATGAAACGCTCAATAATCTGGAAGAAAAACTCGATGCGGGAAATTTTTTGCGTGTCCATCGCGGTTCGATCATAAACTTGAATTTTATCGAAGAAGTTCACGGCTGGTTTTCGGGCAAGGTTTTGATCCGTTTGAAAGATACGGGAAAAACCGAGGTTATCGTCGCCCGCGAACGTGTTAAAATTTTGAAAGAAACTCTCGGAATGTGAGGACATTTATCATAAAACATTTATCATTTATCATTATTTTCATTTTTGCCGTTACTTCAATCGCCTGCCTGAATAAAATTGAGGAAGATGAAACAAACGCAGACAAACGGGAAAACAAACCGAAGATCATTGCAAAAAGTTTTGCATATCCGGTCGGTGAAAAGGAATTTATCACCGAAGCAAAGGACGGAAAAGACAAATGGTATAACGCTCAGGATTTCGGCGAAAACAATCATCTGGGCGAAGACTGGAATGCAAACTCGGGCGGCAACACCGATTGCGGCGAACCCGTTTTTGCAACGGCGGATGGAATTATAACTTACGCTGAAGATGCTGGAACAGGCTGGGGAAACGTCATCATCATCACGCACGATCTGCCCGACGGCAAAAAGGTGCAGACGCTTTACGGGCATCTCGACAAAATCCTGAAATTTTCCGGCATCGTCAGAAAACGCGAGCAAATCGGCACGATCGGAAACGCCAACGGGAAATATCTGTGCCATCTGCATTTTGAACTGCGGGACGAAAGTTGTCTGCTATGGGATAAAGTTTTTGTCGGTTATAGTCCGGTTAGAAATGGTTGGCTCGATCCTTCGGATTTTATTGATAAGAGAAAATAAGAAAAGAGAAGAAGCAATTAATAAACTTGCAAAAATTAAACTAAAAATACTTACAACTGAAGAAAGAGCAGAACAACTCGAAACGATGATGGGTGAAAATTGGGAAGTTGACCCAGAATGGAGAAACCTTCCGCTAGGAATTAGAAGAGAGTTTGAATCTGAAAATTTAATTGAGCATCCTGATTCAAAGCGATATGACGAAGTTCTTTTAGTCTGGTTAAGAGACGAACTGAGGTCGGTTACAAATGAACATTTGATGAGAGATATCGGATGCGAAAGTATTGAAGGAGAGCCGGTTAAATTTGAAGCCTGTCCGTGCTGTGGCAGAAGAACCATCGAAGAAAGAGGCCATTATGATATTTGTCGTATTTGCTGGTGGGAAGATGACGGGCAAGATAATAGTGATGCTGACATAATTATGGGAGGTCCTAATTATGAAATAAGCCTAACTCAAGGAAGATATAACTTTCTGATTCACGGAATTTATGATCCGAAACGTGAGGATTTAATAAAGCTACAAGAAGAGAAAGGCAAATATGTTCTAGAGAGAGAATTCAAAATTGCTGAAGACGGTTTCATTATTGAGATCGGAACTGAGTGGAAAAGCAAAGGGTTCTCACCGAAAAAAACTGATTGAATAGTTCTTAAATTCTTTCAATCTCTTCAAAAAATCTTTCCAGTTTCCTCTTATCCAGTTTTCCTTCTGTTCGAACGCCCGAACAAATATCAAGTCCGAACGGCTGAACTTTTTCGATCGCTGCTTGAACATTTTCCGCTCTTAAACCGCCCGCTAAGAATACGGGCTTTTCGCATTGTTCAACAATTTTGCGGCTCAAATCCCAATTATGCGTCCGGCCCGTGCCGCCGAGTTCTTTTGTTTCCAAATTCGGATTGCCCGAATCGAGCAAAATCGCATCAACCGCTTCCACCAGTTCCAGAGCCTCTTCAACCGAACTCTCATCCAAAACGTGAACGACCTGCACGAGTTTTGTATTCGGCAGAGCCGCACGGATCGCCTGATAATCCCTTTCCCGCAATTCATCAACGATCTGGATCGTATTAGTATGAACGCGTTGGTGATGCTCGATAATTTTCTGTGAATCCGTTTCGCTCGTCAGCAAAAACGTCGCGATCGGCGGTGGCACATGCGTTGCAATTTCCAAAATCAGTTCATCCGAAATAACACCCGGCCCCGAAGGCATTTCGCCGACTAACCCGAGTGCCGAAGCACCGAAACTTATCGCCTCAAACGCTTCCTGCCGGCTCGAAATACAGCAGATTTTTACTCTTGGTTTCATTATTCTAAGCTGTTGATGATTTGGTCAACGGTTTCTCTTTCAATTTCACAATATTCTAATTCACAATTGTATGTAATATATAGAAGCAATTTATCCTTTGTGAGAAACCATATTCTCCAGAAATGATCTTCGTAATTATACTCAGTTGAATAGCCTTCAAATGTTCCTATCTTTTCGTAATTTAATTCTGTATTTTCAGGCGTTTCATCTTCAAGGAGTTCATCTATATCTTTCAATGTGACTTTTTTATCTTTGAGATAACCGCTTATTTGTAAAGCTCCCACTTCGTCTTCATCATCAAAGAAAGTAACACCATTTTTGAAATGTTCGATATTCCAATTAACAGGATATTCAATTTTCCAATTTTTAGATTGATATGGTTGAGAATCCATTTTTGCCTTTTACCTTTTTACTTTTGCCTTATAATCTCATCAATAACTTCCGTCCATTCCCAAAAACCTTTTTTACCGACAAGCCATTCCGCCGCCTTGATCGCTCCCGAAGCAAAGCCTTCGCGGGAACGTGCCGTATGCTCCAATAAAATTTGATCGGCGTTGCCGTCAAAACCGACGCGATGTGTGCCGGGAATGTTTCCCGCCCGCGTTGCCGCCACCGAGAATTCTTTTTGAATATGTTCTTCAACGATGGCCTTTAATTTCAAAGCTGTGCCGGAAGGTGCATCAACTTTCCGCGAATGATGCTGTTCTTCGATAAAAACTTCGTAATCGGGAAAATTTGCAAAAAGTTCCGAAGCGTAATCTACGACGCGGTAAAACAAATTCACACCGATCGAAAAATTCGCCCCGAAGACGAACGAGCCGTTATTTTCGCTGAGGAATTTTTTGATGTCCTCAAGTTCGGAATTCCAACCGGTCGTCCCTTGGACCAGAGAAACTTCCGCCAGACAGCAAGCCTCGACATTTTTTCTGACCGCTTCCGCAATTGAAAAATCGATCGCCGCCTCCGCCGGTCTTAATTTTTCGGCTAATTCTTCGATCGAAAGATTCGCCTCCCGCTCATCAATTATTTCAACAATTTCGTGATTTTTATTTTTCGCTAAGGTTTCAATGAGTTTCCCCATCGCACCGTAGCCGATCAATGCTAATTTCATAGATTTATTGTAGCTTATTCAAAATTCATCCGCCGCATCAGTTCGATAAACCGCGGCTCGTTGCGGAGATCGTTCCATTTCGGCTCGACCTTTAGAAAAACCAGCAAAAGATTTTTCTCCTCGTACGCCTTTTCCAGATGATCCAATGCTTTTCCGTTCTCACCCAATCCGTTATAAGCAAGAGCGAGGTTATAGGGCGGGACATATTTTTTTTCCGACAATCCGGACAATTCATCAAGGGCGGCTTTCGCTTCATTTTTTCGTCCGGCTTTCGCCAGAATGAAACTTTTGTAGGCGAGCGACTGCGTATGACCGAGCGAAAATTCTTTGGCTTTCGAGGCTTCGACAAGGGCTTTATCATACATTTCTTTTTCGATGTAGGCACTGGAAAGAAAAAGATATGCGAGCCAGAAATCGGCATCCAGTTCAAGCGTTTTTTGTAATTCCTCGATTGCCGCGTCGGTTTTTCCGGCATGCAGTAAAAATTGTCCTTCGAGAGCGTTTATCCGCAAAGAAACCGGATCGAGTTCTTTAGCACGCTTTATTTCGGCCAGAGCTTCCGAATGCCGTCCGGTGTTTGAGAGCAGATGGGCATAGGCGGTGTGAATATCCGCATTGTTCGGATCGAATTTGAGTCCTTGAAGACAGAGTTTTTCCGCTTCCGGCCAATTCCAATCATAAAAGAAGGCGATCCAAGCAAGAACCGCGTGAGCTTCGGCAAGCGTCGGGTCAATCTCGATCGCCCTGAGGGCCGCGGCTTTGGCCTTCGGCATCGTTTCATTCGCCGGAAAATCATTGGTCAATGATAGCACCCGGTATGCTTCGGCTTGTCCGGCGTAAGCCAGTGCATAGTTCGAATCAATTTTGATCGCCTGTTCGAAATTGCCGATTCCCTTTTCGACTTCCGGCAAAATTAATTTGAGCGTGTGATACCGCCCTTTTAAGTATAGCTGGTAAGCCTCGACATTTTCCGTCTGACGCTTCTTTCCGATCCGGATCTTCAACGCTTCCGAGACCTTTTCGGAAATAGCGTCCTGGACAACGAAAATATCCGTAAACTTCTCATCGAAGGTGCCGCTCCAAAGCGAGGCACCGTCTAAAACATTTATCAAACGCACATTGACGCGGATTTTATCTTTCGCCCGCTGAATACTGCCGTCTAGGATCAAGTCCACACCGAGATTTCGTCCCGCTGTTTGCGGGTCTTGCTCAAGATTGCCGAACCTGCGAACCGAACTTAAGGGACGCACGACGATTTCCTGCTGGCCGCTTAATTTAGCGATCAGCGTATCGGCCATACCCATTTCCAGAACTTCATCGCGGTCTCCGGCAACCAGCGGTTTAAAGGGCAACACGGCGATCGATCGGGGAGGCCTTTCGGAAGAGGACTTTTGCCGAAAATAAAAAATATAAACGGCGGATATGGCGGCGATCAGAACCAAAACTGCCGCGATCGGAACTTTATATCGCGAAATAAAATCTGCGGTTTGCGGAGGTTGATATTTTTTTTCTTCGGCTTCGGGATCAGCGATTTCGGATTCGCTCTCTCTATTTGAAACTTCGCGGACATCCGCCACGAATTTATAGCCGTGGCCGGGAATGGTCGCAATAAACCGATGGTCGCCGCGTTTTTCGCCCAGAACTTTTCGCAGGATCGAGATGTTTTGATTGAGATTATTTTCCTCGACGATCGTATCCGCCCAAATCTCACGCATCAGTTCGTCCTTTTCGATAACCTTTCCGCTGTTTTGAACAAGGTAGAGAAGCGTGTCGAAAGCCTTCGGCATCAGCGGGATGGATTCATTATCAGCCTTAAATAGCAGACGTTTGGCGGAATCAAGCCGGAACTCTCCGAATTCATAGACAGATGTTGGAGGCTCATTCATAACCGATCCTCAGAAATTTTCAGAAATTTTCAACTCGTTTCTAAAGATTTTCAGAACGATTTTCTGCAATTATGCCACTCATCAGCCAATCTAACAATCTTTTGACTGAAAATTAAATTATTGAGGTAAAGAAAAATGAAAAAAAATTATGTAAACATTATCGGCAGAACATTTCTGATGACCGTGGTCATCTTGACGGCCGCCTTCGGTCTGATTTACGCACAGGAAGAAACGGCGGGTTCTGATGATTCAAACTCTTCCGGCAACGGAAGATTTGAAGGCACCTGGGATGTCCGCGTAACAATCAGAAATTGTAACACGGGCGATGAAATTAGAAGTTTCGACTCTCTGACGACATTTATGTCCGGCGGAACTCTGGTCGATTCGACTTCCGGGGTTTGGCAGGCTCTTAAAACCCCCGGACACGGAGTTTGGAGTCATATAAACAAACGGTCATATCGCTTCAGCTTTAAATCTTTTAATTTCGATCCCGCCGGAAATTACACGGGCTACACGATCATCCGGCATCAAGCAACATTAAGTCAGAGGGCGAACGACTACACATCGGCCGGAACATCGGAAATCTACAATCCGAACGGCACTTTGCTGTTTACGGGATGTTCAACCACGACCGCCGTGCGGTTTGAATAAGATAAACCTGAAGAAATATCGGCAACGAAAAATCGGTAATTAATAAGGTTTGCTTACCGCAAAGAACGCTAAGACCGCAAAGATTTAAGGTCTCTTCTAAAAATCCTCGGCGTTCTTTGCGACCTTTGCGGTTAAATGTTTTACAAGGTTTTCATAAAGCTCAACAGCCTTTTCCAGGTCTCTTTTCAAAACAAATTCGTGCGAGGTGTGGGCGTCGAGGATCGAACCGGCCCCCAAAAGAAGCGGTGTTCCCCAGTTTGTAAGATACGGAATATCGGTCGTAAAACGGACGACCTTTTGTTTGAAGCCCTCGACGGCGAGCATTTTCACCGGCAGACTGCACGACATTGTTTCGAGTTCCGCTCTTCCTCCGATCGCTTTTTCCAGAACTTCGACGACGGGTTCGAGTTCCGAAACCATCCGGATATGCAAACCGGCTTCGGCAAATGGCGGCACGACGTTGGTTCTCAGACCGCCGCCGATCGTGCCGATGTTAAGGGTCGTTTCGCCGAAAAATTCGTCTTCCGGCAGATCGGCACGCCGGATGTCCTGCAAAACATCGAGCAGTTTTTCAATCGCTGAATCGCCCATTTCCGGGTAAGCCGAATGAGCGGCTTTACCTTTTGTCTTTAATAGCATCCGCAAAGAGCCTTTCGAGCCGATGGCCAGATCGAGATCGGTCGGTTCGCCGTTGATCAGAAACTTACATTTTTCGGCGATCGGATGTTCGTTCGCCGCTCTTGCTCCCGCTCCGGATTCCTCTTCGTCAACCGTGTAGAGCAAACCGATGTTTTCGATACCCTCTTTCCGCAAATTTTCGGCGGCAGTAATTTGCGACGCGATAATTCCCTTCGCATCGCACGAACCGCGTCCCGATATTTTTTCCGCGTCTTCCACGGGCGGCAAGAACGGCGGCACGGTGTCCATATGTGTTGAAAGAAAAACCGTCGGCGAATCGGAAGCCCGGGCGATGACGTTTTTGCGGCCCGATTCGACTTCCTGCATTTCGACCTCGTAGCCGAGCGAAGTTAAGTATTCATTCAAAAATCCGCCGATCCGCTGTTCATTTCCCGAAACGGACTCGATTTTCATCAATTCGGTTGTCAGTTCAAAAAGATTCATAATTTTATGAAATAATTTAACCACAGATGAACCCAGATATACACAGATGTTTTTTAATTTAGCCATCAGATATATTTTTCCGATCCGTCTTTATTTGTGTTCACGCAATGCGGGATGGTTAAATAAAAAAATGCTGACAGCCGATCTCGCAATCAGTTTCAAACGCCAGGGCAAGATCTATCCGCGGCTCATCAAAACCGATGATGAAAATTATCTGGAGGATGC
>JBGTRS010000050.1:0-14760 GCA_041940665.1 Pyrinomonadaceae bacterium
CATCGCACCGGGTTATGACCACATCACTTCCGGCATCGGTGCGGCAATGATCGGCTGGTTCGGCTGTGCGATGCTCTGCTACGTTACGCCGAAAGAACACCTCGGTCTGCCCAACAAAGACGATGTGAAAGAAGGCGTTATCACCTACAAACTCGTCGCCCACGCCGCCGACCTTGCCAAAGGTCATCCCGGAGCCCAATACCGCGACAATGCCCTTTCAAAAGCACGTTTTGAATTCCGCTGGGAAGACCAGTTCAACCTCGGCTTAGACCCCGAAAAAGCCAAAGAATTCCACGACGAAACGCTCCCCGCCGAAGGAGCCAAACTCGCCCACTTCTGCTCAATGTGCGGACCGCATTTCTGCTCAATGAAAATCACGCAGGATGTCCGCGAATTTGCCGCAAAAGAAGGCGTCGAGGAAGAAAAAGCTCTGGCAGTCGGAATGGCTGAAAAGGCAAAGGAGTTTACTGAAAAAGGTTCGGAGATTTATCACGGAAATAAGCCCGAAGGAGTTGATACCGACCATCATTAAAAATACTGATGAATAATCTGAATTATTTGGAAGATGCTTTTGATGAAGATTTTGATGTTCAGCAATACTACGAGGATGAAATAGGACAAATTCATTATAATTTGGAATGTTCTCGTCAAGATGTTGGATTGCTGAATGTCAAAACCGGAAAAATTGTTGCTTGTGATCCCTTCGTATGTTCTTCGGATGCCGAGCCGTTTATTTACGACTTTCCAATTGGAAAATTTCCTGTCCAATTGGCTATCGGAAAATTCTCTTACAATTCTGATGAGAGAGTTGCTTTAGCGAGAATTAAATTTTCAGAAGAAAAACCTATTTCGTGGCAAATGGCATTGGTTGCCGGTCAAGATCTAAAAACATTGAAAGAAGATGAAATATTCGGTTATCCGGTTGATGCAGGAGCAGGTTGTTTTATGGATGTTTCAGCACAAATCATCCTCGACAAATATCTAGAGAAAGAGGAAAATTTCGATATAATTTCAGAAGAAATAGATAAAACTTATAAACATACAAGATATTGGCTTCTTTGGGAGAAAGATGGTGAAAATGTAGCAATGTTTTCAAGTGGAGTTGGTGATGGATATTACGCGAGTTATATCGGTTATGATGAAAACAACGAGATATGTCGCTTAGTAACTGACTTTGATTTGATTTATCCTTTTGAATCTTAAATTAAAATCTAAAAATGAATAAAAACGAAAGAGTTTACCGAATGAAATTTGCGGGTGTTTATCCGCACTATATTGCTAAGGCGGAAAAGAAAGGTCGGACGAAAGAGGAAGTTGATGAGATTATATTTTGGCTGACGGGATATGATGAAAAGGGTTTGCAGAAGGTGATTGATGAAAAAACCGATTTTGAACATTTTTTCACCGAAGCACCACAGATTAATTCAAACGTTTCAAAAATTACGGGCGTCATTTGCGGTTATCGGGTGGAAGAGATCGAAGACGATATTATGCAGAAGGTTCGTTATCTGGATAAGTTGGTTGATGAACTGGCCAAGGGCAAAGCGATGGAGAAGATTTTAAGGAAATAGAATATAACGTCTAATTTGGCGAAAAAGGCTTGAAGTTCTTCAAGCCTTTTTCGATTTTTTATCTCACAAACGCTGATGGAATCGGTGAATCAGTATCTAAGCCGAAATTAGCAACCCCGACCGTTCCGTTTTGCGAGTTCCAAATCCACCATTGTCCGTTACGGTAAACGGCCGCGTCCGCCCGGCCGTCGCCGTCGTAATCCCCCGCAACGGGTTTGTCGGTCGAGATTCCAAATTGGAACGCCGAGAACCCTTGCGTGGATTTGAGCAGATACCAGATGCCGCCGCGGTAGACGGCCGGATCGGTTTTCCCGTCGCCGTCATAATCCGAAGGCACGAGCGTATCATTAGCCTCGCCGAAATAAACTGCGGAGAATTGAAGATTCGAACTCTGCAAGATATACCAGATGCCGTTGCGGTAAACGGCCGCGTCCGCCCGTCCGTCGCCGTCATAGTCACCCGCGACGGGTTTATCGCCGGTAATTCCCCAGGGAGTAAACGTTATGTTTCCCTGCGGATTTCCCATCGAACCGCGATAATAAAAATAGCTCTGTGCCCCGGGACGATAAACGGCCGGATCGGCTTTACCGTCGCCGTCCCAATCGCCGCCGGTCGGAATATCGCCTGCCAGACCGAAGTTTTCAACGCGGACGGTATTATTGAAACTGTTCAAAATATAAAAGTTCCCGTCCGCAGGCCGCCACACCGCCACGTCCGTTTTCTGGTCGCCGTCGTAATCAGCCGGGACTAATTTATCATCTGAAGTTCCCCACACCGGCACCCATAAACCAGCCGTCGAACGATTTATATACCAGGCCCCATTGGACGGACGAAAGACGGAAACATCGGAGCGTCCGTCACCGTCAAAATCAAACGGGGCGGGATGCGGCAGAGAGATCGTTTGGAATTTGGCAAACCTATTCGAGGGATGCGGGGATGAAATCGTCCGCATCGAACCGCTGGTCATATTAATAAGCCTGATGCGTGCCGGATTTATATTGGGCTCAAAATCACAGCAGACATACATTCTCTCACTCATATCCGGTGAGAATGTTCCCGAGCGACCAACCCCGTGATTTACACGCCCCGAACCATCCGCATTCATCGTCCAGATTTCCGGGTGGGATGCCCCGGCATTGGGGATGTAAGTATAAATTATCTTAGAACCATCGGGCGAGTAATACGGGCTTTCATAGACTTGAAAGGAATTGTTCTCGCCGGGAAGCGGCTGTTGATTCGAGCCGTCGGGGTTCATCGTAAAAAGTTTTCTGGCGTCGTAATTTGAAAAGATTATCCGGGAACCGTCGGGAGTGTATGAAGGATCAAAATCAGAACCGCTGTTGCTCGTCAGACGCACGGGATTATTGCCATTCGCATCCATCTGGTAAATTTCAAAATTACCGTCGCGGTTGGTCGAAAAAACGATCTTTGTGCCGTCCGGTGAATAGAACGGCCCCCCATCCCGTCCCGCATCGTTTGTCAGACGCACCACATTCGAGCCGTCCGAGTTCATTCGGTAAATTTCTTCATTACCGTCGCGGGTTGAAACAAAAACTATGTTCGAACCATCCGGCGACCAGTCCAGCGATGAATCCGAAGGTACATTACTGGTAATATCCGTTTCTCCCGTCCCGTCGGGATTTATCGTGTAGATTGTCCCGCCGCGGATAAACGCGATCTTTCCGTTTCTTACACATTTTCCGTTCTGACAGAACTTATCTACTCCGAAATTCAACGCCGTCAGGTTCGATGTCAAACTAAATATAAAATGATTCGCCGGTGTGAAATAATGTTTTGAAAAAGACGGAGAAACGGTATATTGACCGCCGGCCGGAAGTTCCGAGAATTGATAATCGCCGACGGAATTGGTCGTCACCGAAGAATTGACCGTGCCGGTCAAATTAACGGTGGCACCGGATAAGGGGATGCCGTATTTTGTAACCCGACCGCTGATCGTAAAAGTTCCCGGTGTTTGCGAAACGGGCTGCCATGCCGGGCTTTGGTTGATGGTGTCACAGCAGTTCGGGAAAAGAATTTGGTTAGCAATTATTCTTATTAAGTTAGTACCGTCCGCGTTGACGGTGGTAATGCCGCCGCCGTCAAAAGCAATTTTCAATCCGTCGGGCGACCAGGATGGACGGTCATAGCTGTTGGTCGTCACCGGCGTTTCGTTCGTTCCGTCCGCATTGATCGTAAAAATACCGCCGCTTCTTTTATAAACGATCTTGGTGCCGTCCGGCGACCAGGACGGGGCTTCGCCGCCGCCGGTTGTCAGTTGTTGTTTGTTTGTGCCGTCCGCATTGATCACCCAGACATTTCCGCCACTAAATGCACCGTTGGCATAAGCGAGTTTTGTGCCGTCCGGCGACCAGACCGGATCGCGGGCTGCTTCCGTAATTCCCGGAAACTGAGTCTGTCCGCTGCCGTTATCGTTCATCACCCAAATCTGCGTGTCGCGTTCGTAGGCTATTTTTCCCGCCGCTGACCAGGTCGGATTGATTTCGATTACGAAATCACTCGTATTCGTTAAATTGGTCATTCCGCTTCCGTCTGCGTTAATAACGAAAATATCAAAAGTATTATTTCTTGTTCCGAATACGATTTTTGTACCATCCGGCGACCAGGCGGGTTCATCCGGCTCAAGCGAAGTCGAGATCGGCAGAGAGCTTTGCCCCGAACCGTCGGCGTTGGATGTAAAAATTCTACGCCCAGGCATACTACCGGATTGATATCTCACAAAAGCAATTTTGCCGAGTATCAGATTTTGCGTTGCCGGATTTTTGCCGGTTTCCGTTTTGGCAGAAACTTTAAAAAAATAAAAGCCGCCGGAAACCACCAACAGTAATCCGCCGAAAATACTTGCCCAACGCCAAAAAGTAAGAAAATCCGAATTGAGTCGGCTCATGAAGTTTTCTCCGGAATTTTGAATTTGTTTGATGAAACGGCTTCATTCTAGACCATTTTGGGTTGAAATTACAAGATTTTTTTGGACGACCAAAACGGAATTCTGTCAAGGCAATCTGCCCGCCAGAAGTCGGCCGAAATCATCATTAATCGTTTATTAACTTTGACGGCAACGTCTTGGTGGAAGTAATGCTCAAGTTTTTTTATCCCGCAGGAGCAACCATGCGATTAGCGGACACTGTCTTTTGTTGAATAAGAACAGCCTTTTTTGATGTTTGACGCTTTTTTACGGTTCTCGATGGGCAAACCTAATTCTTTAAATTTCCGAAAATGCTTGATAATCCGAAAAATTCTCATTATTATTTTTTCTGACTTTTAATAAAGTTTTCGTTAGATAAAATCAACTTTTTACAGCCAAAGACACGGCCTTGAACCCGGATCAAACCCCTTTTTTTAGGAGTAAATCACCCTGATATTTGACTTTGAAATTCACCGCCTCTTGCTAAAAGAGGAAAAGACCCCGAAGCCATGAAAGAAAATACCCTGAACAGTAATGAAAATAATGAAAACCGCCGCAGTTTTTTAAAAAAGATCGGCGGTGCGGCCGCGGCGGCCGGAACGGCCGGAATTCCGGCTCTCGTGAGCGGTGCCGCCGCCCAAACCTCGAACGCCCGGAAAAAAGTTCCCGAAAAGATCATCGGTTCGCGGGCGAATACGGCCTATCAACTGCGGGTTGATGCGGCTCAGAGATATTTGAGCCTTCCGCCGAACCAGCATCCGAACAACGGCGATGAAACACGATACCCGAACTTCATCGGCAATTTTTCAAAATCCCTGCCGCACAATAATCTCGGCGAAGTTGACGTGGCCGCCTATAACGCACTTTTAACGGCCTGTACTTCGGGCGACCCGAACGATTATGCCCTGATTCCGATGGGCGGCACGGTCAAACTCGTCAATCCGCAGGCCGCCAACGCTTTTCAGATGGAAGGAGCGGATTGCCATTATCTTTTGACTCCAGCTCCGCCGCAACTGAGCAGTTCGCAGGAAAATGCCGAAATTCTGGAAGTCTACTGGCAAGCCGTAACCCGCGATCTACCGTATGCGGAATTTGCCAACAGCATCGTCATCGAGACGGCCGTCAGAGAATTACGCCGGTTTCCCGTCTTCCGAACCGTCCGGGCAAATACGATCTTTCGGGGTGAGACGAATGGCGATCATATCGGCGATTACATCTCGCAATTTCTCTTAAAACCGATCCCTTACGGCAATACGACCGTCGAACAGCGATACCGCGTGCCGGTGGCGGGTGATGACCAGATGACGAGCTACGGCGAATGGCTGAACATCCAGAACGGCGTCGCTCCTTCGAGTACAAACATCATTGATCCGACCCCCCGCTATATCCGCAACGGACGCGATCTGGCGGAATATGTTCATCTCGACACGCCTTTTCAGGCTTATCACAATGCGGCTCTGATCATGCTCGGCTGGGGCGACGACGCTCTGAGCGACACGAATCCTTATAAAACGACCGCCAATCAGGAGGGATTCGTGCAATTCGGCACGGTACATATTCTCGATATGGTTTCGCGGGCGGCAATTGCGGCCCTCAAAGCGGCCTGGGCTCAGAAATGGAATGTCCACCGACGCCTGCGTCCCGAAGCCTTCGGCGGAATCATCCACAATCAATTGACCGGAGCGACCAAGTATCCGGTGAGTGTTCAAGTCGGCGGCTCGACGGCTCTCGAGATGATCTTCAGCCAAAACGGAAACTATCTTCTGCCGATGGCTTTTCCGGAGGGTTCGCCGACGCATCCCGCCTATCCGGCCGGACACGCGACAACCGCCGGAGCCTGTTCAACGATTCTCAAGGCGTTTTTCAACGAGAACTTTGAAATCCCGGATCCGGTCGCGGTCAATCACGACGGCACGGCCTTAGTGCCTTACAGCGGCCCAACCTTACGGATCGGTCATGAGGTCAACAAACTCGCGGCCAACATCTCGCTCGGACGCGACACCGCCGGAGTTCATTGGCGGTCGGACGGGGTCGAGGGTATGAGATTAGGCGAACAGGTCGCCATCCATATTCTCAAAGACTATGCCGCGACCTACAACGAATCTTTTGCCGGCTTCACGTTTACAAAATTCGACGGAACAAGCATCACAATCTGACTTTGGCAACTTGTTATATTTTTCGGAGAGGTTAAAATCACTATTTGGTTTTAACCTCTTTTTTTGAAAATGTAATGCCGGCATCTTACCGGCAGTCCGGTGGGCATCTTGCCCGCCGATTCAACCTTCATTTGGCTTTAGGATTTAACAAAAATGATGTTGATGCAGCGGCAAGATGCCGCCGCAGACTGCCACCGGGACGGTGGCGTTACGTTTTTTGAAGTAAATTTTAAGAAAAATGCAGATTCAGATGGTTGACCTCAAAGGTCAATACGAAAAAATCAAAGACGAGCTAGATGCGGCCGTGCTGGAAGTTTTGAATTCGGCGGCTTATATCAACGGCCCGGCCGTTAAAAATTTTCAGGCGAATCTCGAAAAATATCTCGCCGTCCGGCACGTCATCCCGTGTGCCAACGGAACGGATGCTCTGCAGATCGCTCTGATGGCACTCGGTTTGAAACCGGGCGATGAGGTCATCGTCCCGTCATTTACCTATGTCGCGACCGCCGAAGTCATCGGGCTACTTCGTCTCACGCCCGTGATGGTCGAGGTTGACGAACACACCTTTAACATCACGGCGGAGATAATCGAAAACGCGATCACGCCGCACACCAAAGCCGTCGTTCCCGTCCATCTCTTCGGTCAATCTTGCGATCTGGAAGCGATTATGAAGGTTGCCCGGGAAAACGGAATCTTTGTCGTCGAAGATAACGCCCAGGCGATCGGGTCGGATTATAAATTTTCCGACGGCACGACAAAAAAAGCCGGAACGATCGGCGACATCGGCACCACTTCGTTTTACCCGGCGAAAAATTTGGGCTGTTACGGCGACGGCGGAGCGATCTTTACCAATGATGACGATCTGGCTGAAAAATTGAGAATGATCGCCAATCACGGTCAATCGAAAACCTATTATCACGACCGTATAGGCGTCAATTCGCGGCTCGATTCCGTTCAGGCGGCGGTTCTCGATACGAAGTTAAAATACTTAGACGAATATGCGGCGGCGAGAAACAAAGTGGCGGATTTTTATGACGAAGCCCTTGAAGGATCGGAAGAAATCCAGACGCCCGTCCGTGAAAACCGTTCGACGCATGTTTTTCATCAATATACTTTGCGAATTAAAGGCGGAAAACGCGATGAGCTCAAAAACTTTCTGGCGGAAAAAGGCGTCCCTTCAAATATATACTATCCCGTGCCGCTTAATGAGCAGAAGGCTTTTAGAGAATTCGTTCCCGAAAATTTAGAATTGCCCGTCACCGAAATGCTCTGCCGCGAGGTTTTATCTCTGCCGGTTCATACGGAAATGAACGACAAAACTTTGAATTATATCGCCGGATCGGTCAGAGAATTTTTTGAGAAGCGTTAAAATTAAATGAAAAAGAAATCTTACGATCATCTTGTGTTAATCTGTGGTTTCTTGGTTTGATCATTTTATGAATTTGGAAAACAAAAGAATTTTAGTCACCGGCGGCACGGGTTCGCTCGGTCAGACGCTCGTCAGAAGAATTTTGACGGGCGAGATGGGAAAGCCGGCGAAAGTTACGGTCTATTCCCGCGACGAAGCCAAACAGCATTATATGCGGCTCGCCTTTATGGACAAAAACGCCGCCACCGATGAAGTCATCTATGAAAATTCCAAACAGCTTCTGAACTTCCGCATCGGCGACGTGCGTGATTATCCGGCTCTGACCGCCGCCCTGCGGGAAGCGGATGTCGTTTTTAACGCCGCCG
Source organism: Pyrinomonadaceae bacterium (assembly GCA_041940665.1). Lineage (GTDB taxonomy): Bacteria > Acidobacteriota > Blastocatellia > Pyrinomonadales > Pyrinomonadaceae > Aridibacter. Next base: position 8,385 of record JBGTRS010000050.1, read on the forward strand.
CTCTAAAGCAGGTGCCGACCTGCGAATATGCTCCGTTTGAAGCCGTTCTGACCAATGTCAACGGAGCGAACAATCTCGTCCGGGCGATCCGCGAAAACAGTCTTTCGGTCGAAACGGTCGTCGGGATTTCCACCGATAAAGCCTGTAAACCGATCAATGTAATGGGTTTGACAAAAGCTTTGCAGGAGCGTGTTTTGCTCGAAGCCAACCGCGATTGCGATAAAACAAAATTCGTCTGCGTCCGTTACGGCAACGTCATCGCCTCGCGGGGTTCGATCGTGCCGTTGTTTGTCGAACAGATCCGCCGCGGCGGCCCCGTTACGATCACCTTAAAAGAAATGACGCGGTTTCTTTTAAGTTTAGACCGGGCCGTGGACACGGTTTTCGCCGCCGTCCGATACGGAGAAAAGGGCGAGACCTTTATCCCGCAGGTGCCGTCGGCGAAAGTGACGGACATCGCCCGGGCCTTGATGGACGATAATGAGATCGAAATGATCTTTACGGGCATCCGTCCGGGCGAGAAAATCCACGAAATAATGGTTTCCGAAGAAGAGATCTACCGGACGACCGAACGCGAAGGCTTCTATGTCATCCATTCGATCCTGCCGGACTTAAGAAACGGCGAAAACATCGAACCCGTTCTCCAGAAAGAATATTCATCCGCCGATGACAATTTGCCGGTCGAAGATTTGCGGGAATTATTACAGGGTGCCAGCCGTGAAATCGCCGCCTTTAAATAACATAGATTCAACGTGAATTCGGAATCAACAGAAAATTTAAGCGAAGCCGCACTAATCAGCGAAAGACGCAGTTCCGATTGGGACATAAAAAATGCCCCGAAAAATTATTTTTGGCTGATCGTCGCCCAGGTCGGAAGTTCGGTTTTTGCCTTTGCTTCCGTTTGGCTGATCACGAAAACCATCGGCTCGGAAGGCTACGGCGGTGTGGTCGCCATCATCGCCGCCTCGCAGATCGCTCAGGTTCTGGTCAACTGGACGAGTTTTTCCCTGATCAAATTCGGGGCTGAAGAATTTGTCGCGTCGGAAAAAATCTCGCGTGTTTTCTGGGTTCGTTTGGCTGTTTTCGTGCCGAATTTACTGCTCGTTCTGGCTGTCTCCCAGTTCTGGTTCCCGCCGCTGGCCGCCTGGCTCAAACTTTCGCTGACGGAGTTTTATTTCGTTATTTTGCATTTTGTCGCGACGGCTTTCTGGATTCACGTTCAATTCAGTCTGCAGGGCGTAAAAATGCAGAAACTGCAGGGCGGTCTTCTGGCTCTCGAAAGATTGATAATTTTCGCCGGGTTGGTTTTTTTGTGGATTTACGGAAAAATCACGCCGCAAAACGCAATTCTTTTTTATGCCTGTTCGCCGTTTCTGATGGCATCGGCCGGGATTTGGTTTCTAAGACATTATATTTTCAGAAAGTTTTCGGTTGACGGAAAATTCCTGCGGGAAATGTTCGTCTATTCCGTGCCGCTTCTGCCCTTTTCGCTCGTCGGATATTTCTCGACCGGATACGTGGATGCGGTTTTTATTGCGGGTTTTCTTTCGACCAAAGATCTGGGAATCTATTCGGTCGCCACGCAGATCAACGGGATTTTTCTGCAGGTTCCGACGCTCGCCAATTCGCTCTTGATTCCTTTTTTCGTCACACTGCAGGCGGAAAACCGGACTAATTTGCTCAATAAATATTTTCAGCACACATTTCCTATTTTGGTTTTGATCGGCGGACTCGGTGCGATTCTGGCGGCGTTTTCTTTGTATTTTCTGATTCCGGTAATCTTCGGACAGGAATTTTCCGCCTCGGTTCTGCCGCTGTGGATTTTGCTGACGGCTTCGATTGTCGGTCTTCCCGTAATGATCGGTTACGCCGCACTTATGCATTCGGGCGGTTTGACGTATATCTCCACGATCAGTGCCGTCTTGTCGGCAACGGTTAATGTGGCGGCAAATTTTATTTTAATTCCGCGTTACGGAATGAAAGGTTGTGCGTGGGCAACCTTTTTTACCTATTTGATCAGTTCTGCGACGTTTTCATTTTTCCTGCTCAGAGCAAATAAACTGCCGCTGGCCTGGATATTATTAGCCGTGTTTCCGGTGTCTTTGAGTGCATTCGTCTTTTCGCTCTCAGAAAATCCGTTTGCGGCATTGTTGTTTGGTTTGATTTTTACCTTCTTGATAATTCTTTTCAAAAAGCGATCTCTGATTGAAAGCTGGCAGATTTTAAGAAAAATGAAAAGCGTTTAAAGCACGCGACGAACTTCTCAAAATTTAGAAATTATTTGCGACAAAATATGAAAATTTTTCATTTAACAACTTCAACAATAAACTCGCATTATTATGAAAATCTGTGCAAAGGTTTAGCCCGAAATGGCTTTTCTATAGTTTTAGGCAGTTTAACGCAGGAGAAACGTCCTTCGTGGGCGACCGATGATCATAACTACACATTTTACTGTCTAAAGGCAGAAAAGAGATCAGCCTATCCGCTTGCTTTGTATAAACTCAAGCAAATTCTAAAGAATGAAAAGGTGGATATTCTTCATACGCACTTATTCGATGCCAGTTTTTTAGGTTCATTGATAAAGAAGTTTTCAAAGAATGTAAAGGTAATCGTCTCCAGACATCATCTTGATCTGGTTCATTTGTTGGGAACGAAAATTCATATTGAAATTGACAGATTTATTACCAAATCCACCGATCTGACATTGGTTCCAAGCGTTGTCACAAAGGATTTTATGCAAGAGGTCGAACATCTCGATGCCGACAAAATACGGGTTATCAATTACGGATTTGATTTCAGTTATTTCTCGGCCGGTGAAGCCGAAAAAGAAAAGGTTTTGGCGGATTACGGCTTAAAAGATGCGTTTGTCATCGGATGTGTCGGACATTTGCAGGAAAACAAAGGGCAGAGATATTTATTAAAAGCCGTCGCTAAAATAAAAAATAAGATGCCGAATGTTAAAATCCTGCTCTTAGGCGAGCCCAATGAGGATTTTATCAGGCCGATAATAAATGAATACGATCTTTCCGATAATGTGATTATCGGGGGCTACAGAAATGATGTTGCCGCCTGTATGAAGGCAATGAACGTTTTGGTTCATCCGTCTTTGTCCGAATCCTTCAGTCAGGTCATCGTCGAAGCGATGTCGGTCGGCACGCCGGTTATCGCTACGCCTTGCGGAATTGCCCCGGAAGTTATTACCGATGGAGAAAGCGGATTTCTTATCCCGCTGAAAGATTCCGAAAAGCTTTCCGAGGATTTATTGATGATCTATAAAAATGATAGATTAGTAAACGAAATGACTGAAAGGGCAAAATCTATCGTGCGGGAAAAGTTCACACTTGAAAAATTTATTAATTCGCACATAGATGTCTATAAAAAAATACTGAACAAAATATAACGATTCAATGGAGACAAAAGCGGAAGTTATTAAGAAATTCAGAAAAATTTTCACATTATATCCACTTGAAAAACTCTTGTTGGCTAACTCATCACTAAGTGAAGTTGTAAAAATTGAAGAATTCAATTATCAAGTCACAATCGCTGAAACAAATAAAGAAATCTCAAGCGAATTTGATATTTCATTTCTTTCCGGTAGCGAAGTGATTGATATAAGCGGGGAATATAAAAAATAAATGTCGGTTTCAGAAAGATTTCAGGGAGCGAATGTCGTTGAAGCGGGAAATTTGTCGCCGTATTGGGGCGAACATACCGCCCGTTATTCGTTTGCTCTATCGTTTGTTAAAAATAAAAATGTCCTCGACATCGCCTGCGGAACGGGTTACGGTTTGGCGTTTTTAAAACAAGAAGCCGAATCGGTAACGGGCGTTGATGTTGATGCGGAGGCGGCCCGCCAGGCTTTGGGTGAATGCGATTCGGACAAAACCCGCGTTTTGCTCGGCGACGGTATAAATCTGCCTTTTCAAGGTGAAAGTTTCGATGTCGTCACGTCGTTTGAAACTTTGGAACATCTGCACACCCGGAGCGAATTTCTGGCGGAACTTAAAAGAGTTTTGACACCGGACGGGACACTTCTTTTGTCAACGCCCAATGCCAATTACACAAAGCCCGTCAACGGCAAACCGGCGAATCCGTTTCATATTTTTGAATACAAACCCGATGAACTGCGAGCGGAACTCGAAGGACATTTTAAAATCGAGGAATTTTTGGGGCAAACTCTCGACGAAAAGATAAAAATTCCGCCTTTTGAAGACGCTCAAACTCGCCTGCCGAAGGATCTGGCGACACAAACGAGGCTGTTCGGGTGGCGTTGTTTTAACAAAATCCCCTTGAATTTGAGAGAAAATCTGAGTCAGAAAATTTGGAAAAAACCATTTTACCCGACGGGAAAAGATTATTATTTTTCGGCGGAAACGATTGATTTCGCTCCCGTTTTGTTGGCGGTTTGTAAGAAAAAATAAGATGAAACCACTTGTCAGCGTTATTATCCCTAATTACAATTACGAAAAGTTTATCGCTCAAACTATCGAGAGCGTTTTGTCGCAGACGCATAAAGAACTCGAGATACTCGTTATTGACGACGAATCGAAAGATAACTCGATCGAGGTCTTGGAGAGTTTCGGCGATAAGATAACCGTTATCAGACAAAAAAACGCCGGAGTTTCCGCCGCGAGAAATAACGGCATCCAAAAATCAAACGGCGAATTTATCGCCTTTCTCGATGCCGACGATCTGTGGAAGCCTGCCAAAATCGAAAAGCAACTCGAAAAATTTGAAGAAGATGAAACGATCGGTCTGGTGCATTGTTCGGTTGAACTGATTGATCTGAATAATGAGGTCATCGGCGAAAACCGCGAAGGAATGGAAGGCGATGTCGCCGAAGAGTTCTTAAAATTTCAAAAAGGTGTCGTCATCGGGGCGGGAAGCACGGGGCTTGTCAGGCGAAAAGTTTTTGATGAGATCGGCGGTTTCGACCTGCGGCTTTCGACGGCGGCGGACTGGGATTTCTCTTACCGTCTGGCCACCAAATACAAAATCGGCTTTGTCCGCGAACCGCTCGTGCAATACCGCCTGCACGGAACGAATATGCACGGCAATATCGGCGTTATGGAACACGATATGCTCATCGGTTTTGAAAAGGCTTTCGAGAACGGTGCGAAGGTTGATAAAAGCAAATGTTACAGCAACCTGCATCTGACCTTATCGGGTTCGTATTTTTACGCCAAACAATATACGCAATTTGCCAAACATTTACTTAAAAGCATTTATTTGAATCCTTTGAATTTTGGATATTTCATCAAATATCCGCTTCGGAAGATCAGAAAAAACTGAGTATCGGGCACTCATGACGGAGAAACAAAAACTTTTGGAAACTTTAAGAAATTTCCCGAATGCCAGAATTCTGGTGGTCGGCGATGTGATGCTCGACCGTTACTGGTGGGGCGATGCTTCGCGGCTTTCGCCGGAAGCTCCCGTGCCGGTTGTGAACTTACGGAAGTCTTCAAATATTCCCGGCGGGGCGGCCAATGTCGCGGCCAATATCGCGGGTTTCGGGGCGGAAGTTTTTCTGGTCGGAATCATCGGTCAAGACGATCCGGCCGAAGAGTTTCGAAAAGCCCTGAAAGAGTTTGGTATTTCCGCCGATCATCTGATCGCCTCGGAAAACCGTCCGACCACGACGAAAACGCGGGTGGTCGTCCATCACCAGCAAATCGCCCGCGTTGACAACGAAACAAGCGGACAGGTCGCAAGGGAAGATGAGGAAAATCTCACATCAAAGGTCTTGAGTCTGATTCCGCCGGCCGATCTCGTCGTGCTCTCGGATTACGCCAAGGGATGTCTGACAAAAAATCTGATCGCAGATGTCGTGGCCGAAGCAAAAAAACTTAAAAAGCCGGTTTTGGTTGATCCGAAAAGCCGTGATTTTACGAAATATGACGGAGCGACGATGCTCACGCCGAACCTGGCGGAAGCACTCGCCGCCGCCGATTCGGAAAATCTGGACGAAGGAGTTGAAAAAATATTTTCGGCGGTCGGGATCGAATCGCTTCTGGTCACGCTCGGCGAACAGGGGATGAAGCTTTTCCGGCGTGACGAAAAACCGGCCCATTTTGCTTCGACGGCCCGGCAGGTTTTCGACGTCACGGGGGCAGGCGATACCGTTATCGCCACACTCGCCGTCGCTCTGGCAGTAAACGCCGAAACCGATGCCGCCGTTCAATTGGCCAACACCGCCGCCGGAATCGTGGTTGAAAAATTAGGAACTTCGACCGTTTCCCGCGAAGAACTCGAACAAGCCTTCCCCCGCGTAATCTCCGAGGCCACCAAGGCCTTCGGTTCAGCGGAAGTGTTCCTGGAAAAATGTATCGTCAACCCCAAGCACATCGAGGCGCAGATCCTCGGTGACAGTTTTGGC
>JBGTRS010000051.1:0-14705 GCA_041940665.1 Pyrinomonadaceae bacterium
TTGACGTTAAATCTGACCGCTCCGGCCATCGTTTCAAACGGTGTGATCGTCACGCTGGTGATCTCCAAGCCTTTGTAATTTGTCTTGCGTTCAACGCGGTCGGGCTGCCAGACGAATTCGACCGGCGTTCGCGTCGAAGCGAAATACTCTTCGTCAATAAAGGTTACGCCGTGTGATAATTCGCCGCCCGCCGCAAGTGCCGCGACGCTCATTTCGCCCTGTGCAAAAGGCGGAAACGAAATGCTCTTGATCGCCACGGGATCCATCGCCGCCTGAATACAGCCCCATTGATTCGTGAGTCCGGGCGGATTAAAAAGATCGCCGAATTTATGCGGCATAACGATCGAACGCATCGAATCGCAGGTCGGAATATCCGGCAAACTGCCTTTTACTGCGGCAAGTTTTTCCGCCGCCGGAATCGGATTTTCCTTTCCCTGCACTCCGTTTTTCAGTAATGCTCCGGCAGTTATCCCCGCCACTGTCGTTTTCAAAAAATCTCTGCGTTTTATTTCACTCATATTTTTTTTAATCAAAGAAAAATTATCCACAGATGAACACAGATTCACACGGATATGAAAATGATTTTGAAATCAGTTTTTTTTTAACAAATCTGTGTTTATCCGAGTTCATCTGTGGTTTCATAAATCTTTTTTATTTCGTTCTTCTCGAAAATATTATTCAATCTCAAACCTGATCGTCTTCGTTTCAAACGGTTTTATTTCAACCGTCAGGGGCGATAATTTATTCAACTTCTCCAAAGTTTCGGTTTCGGTCAGATTGACGATCTCCGCCGATTTTATTTTGACCGGCAGATCGATCTGAACATTAGCGGCTTTTCCGGCAAACTCCTGAAGTCTGATGACGAAAACTTTTTTAACTTGCGGATCGAGCGGTGTCGCACTGACCTCGCCGCGGACGGTCGAATCGGAAAGCGTTTTGACTCCGACGATCTGCACGTTCGGCTGATCTACATTGAAAAAACCGTATCTTAAACTCGAAGGCGTTTGCGTTATATATTCAGCCCGCAGCGGAACATTGAAGTCTGCTCCGAGCGTCCACGCTCTGATCTCATCGAACGTGCCGTCCGCCGCCAACGCATAATCAAAAACATAATTTCCCTCCAAACCCGGTTCGACCGTCGGCATATTGATGACGCCGAGATCGTGCGTATCGGCCTGATTGCTTTTGCGAACCGCACGCGAATAGATGGTCGCTTCCGGCAGAGGAAATTTTCCCGTAAACATTGCGGGAAATCCTTTTTCGGCATCTTTCGGGCGGATCTTTGTTTCTAAAAAGCTCGGATAAACCCAGTGAAAAGCCTGCCGGTGGGCAAGCAGTGCCGAATTTTTTCCGTCGGTCAGGCCGATCAGATGCTGGGTCGTGACGGCATCGCGTCTCGCTCCGGGCAGGTATTCATCCGGCAAAGTGTCAAACCATTTTTGTCCGCCGCGTTTGACCTTCAAACCGTCTTTGGAAACGGCGAACGGAAATGCAAAATAATAGGAATCGTGCCAGTTGTTGTTGCCGCCGACAAACGGCAGTTTTTTACCGTCGAGTTCGTTGCGGATTTCGACGCGGTCGAGATCTTTATAAATCGTCAGAACGGTTCTTGGATACGCCGAACGTTTTCTTTCGATGACGATCTGCGACATCTGCTCGCCTCTCTTGACCGAAATTTTCGGAGCGAACGGATAGACGATCTTCGAAGCATCCGTGCCTTCGACGCGGAGCAGTTCGTTAAAACGCATCTCGCCGTTCGGGTTAACTATTTCTTTCTGTTTTTTCAGATCGTAAATGCTTTGGACATTTCCGTCCGCGTGAACCCGGACGCGGAAATTCCGGTTTTCCATATCCGTTTTGTTCTCATCCGTTTTTAATGTCGAAAGATTTCGTCCCGGTTCGGTTTTGATCCGAAAAATTTTGTAGCCGAACGCCGGAATGTCTCCGGCGACAAAGACCGCTTCGCCCGCGTCGTTTATGTCGAATTCGATCTTTTCGTCATTCGTCGCATCAACGATTTCCGTGATCTTTAAGTTTTGGTCGGGCGGTTCAAGCCTGACGACATCGCTTCGCGGCCACGAAAGACCGTTGTAAACGAGTATGTTCCGGTTGTTTTCTTCCTGCGGCTGAGCGGAATCGAACCGGCTCGGCTGAGCAAGCAAGTGCATCCCTTCTTTGAGCATAAAATCCAGCTCGCCCGTTGATTCGTTCATATAACGGACATACTGACGATTCTGCTCTTCGAGCGGTTCGCGGCCGTTTAGCTGAATCCAGCCGTTGTTTCCCGCGCCGCTGTGTTCGTCGTAAGTTAAAACCAGATCATAAACGCTCGAAAAATTTCCGACCGGATACGGCAGGTTTCTCGTCATCGAGACTGCACTCCAGAGCGTTTCCGCCGCCGGAGCGTGATCGTGCGTGTAGCGGGCGAGAGCGGAAATCTTCGGCGACTGCGTTTTGGCTTCACTCCAAAGTCCCGACCATTCGCCGCGGTAGGTCGGAATTTCCGCCGAGTATTTTTGCTCGATGTATTTTAAGAATTCAACGGGGGTAGCTATCTTGAGTTGAACTTCTTTGTGGTTTTGATTCCAGAGTTTGACCGCCTTTTCAAGATTGATGACATCGGTCGGCTCGATAAAATCGTGGGCATACATCGCCATTACCGCATCGTATTTGTAACCGGCTTTGTTGTAGCGGTTCAGAAGCTCCGTGACGCCGATCTCCATTATTTCGAGCGGTTTCTTTTTGCCCGCCTGTTCCGGATTGAACATATCGAACGGATTTTTGTCCGTGTAGGGATCGAGCGAAAAGGGATCGAGATAAAAATCCGTCAGACCTTCCGTATAACCGCCCCGCCGGCTTTGCGAGACCCATAAAAGAACGCGGCTTCCGTCGGGCGATTCCCAGTAGAACGGAACTTTGCCGGGAGCCAGAGAAGTCGCATCGCTGATAAAAAGATTCGCTCCCGTAACCATATATTTCGTGCCGCTTCCCGCCAGAACATTCGGCAGAGACGTCGGATGGCCGGGAACATCGTCAAGGAGGGCAATCTCGGATTTTATCCCGTAAGTTCTTTCGAGTTTGGCGTAATCATAAGCCAGCCGGTTTAATTCCTCCTGCCCCATAAAATCCGTGTGCATACTGCCCCAGGAAGTCGAAAGCGTGATACGTCCCTGTTTTATCAAATCCATCAAAACCTTGATCCTTTCCTTATCTTTCGGCAAAACGGAGGTCGGTTTCTGCTGACGCTTGAGCCATTCGTTGACCTGCCAGACGCTTTCGATCGTCCATTTGAAGTTCGGATTCTCCCGGGCGACGCGGATGACCTCGTCAATATGTCTGGCCGCTCTTTCCCGGACGGCCTCGGGCGGTTCGACAAAACCGAAATCATAATGAGAAAGCGGTGTGATATAGACGGTTTTGATCGAACTTGCAGGGAGTTTCGTCTGGGCAAACAATTCAGTAGAAAGAGAGAAATATATGCTTAAAACGATCAATGCCGAAATGAACCTGTAAGAATTTTTAAGAATCAATTTTTTTTCTCCTTTGACCTTTGAAAAAAAAGAAACTTCGGATTTCATTTGGTTTATAGCGAAACCCGAAGTTTCGTTCAGTCAGCGGGGACTTTAGAATATGAATCTGATGGACAGCTGGGTTTGACGCGGACCGCCGTAACCGAGCAATCCGCCGAGCTGATTTCCGACGGTTGATGTACTGACACCGAAATTGGCACATTGACCGACCGACCCCGAACAGGTCAAACCGCCCGACGGGTCGGCATAATTTGCAAAATTGAAGATATTGAAGATCTCCAGTCTCAACTGCAAAGCGGTCGTTTCGGTCAGTTTCGTGTTTTTGAAAAAGGAGGTATCAACCTGGGCAAAGTTCGGGCCGCGTAAAATATTGCGTCCGGCATTGCCGAACTGTCCGGCCGGCGGAACTTCAAAAGCCGCCGGATTAAACTGGCAATCGGGAACGCTGTAGTTCGGACAATACGGATCAACGCCCTGAACGACATTCGGGCGGAAAGAAAATCCGCTGAAAATTCCGCCGGTGGCGGTCGGTGTTACCGGAAATCCACTGCGGGCTTGAATGATCGTATTAAGTTGCCAACCGTCTATTAACCAGCCCGGACCGTCGCCGAACCATTCCCGGAAAGCCAGATTGTAACCGGCATCAAACGTGAAATTATGGCGGATATCCTGATCGGAACTCGCCCGTTCGGCTCTCAAATTGTTCGGGTCCTGATAATCCTTAAAGAATCCGATGGCGTCGTCAATCGCGTGGGCCCAGGTGTAATTCGCATTAAATCGCAAACCTGCGGACAGATTTCGCTTAAAGGTAACCTGCATCGAATTATAATTCGATTGCGGATAACCGCCGACGACAAAAATATCACCGTAAGCTTCGCTCAAAGGTCTGACTCCGAAGACCGGATCGGCCCGATTGACGTTTCGCGGACTGATTACGCCGTTGGTCAAAATATGCGTAACGTGGTTTCCGACATACCCGACGGTCAGCGTTCCGAAACCTAAATCCTGCTGAACATTCAAAGACCAATGCTGGGCCATCGCCGTATTCAAATCTCTTTCGATGGCAAAAGCCGCCGCTTGTCCGCAAGCAAAAACCTGCGGATCGACCGGATAGGCGAAAGTTGACGGCGGATTCGGACATAAGACAGGATTGAAGAGATCGAAGAGATCGGTGGTGACCTGCGGGAAAGAATTGGCGTGCGGCGAGCCGAAGCTTGCCGGAAGTTCGCGGTCATAGAAAATGCCGTATCCGCCGCGGAGAACCGTTTTTTGATTTCCGAACACATCGAATGCAAAACCGATCCGCGGACCGAAGTTATTCTTATCAACGTTGTAGATCTTTTCACCGGCCGGCGTATAGGTTAATGTGTTCAGGTCAAAATTCTGCAGCAATCCGTCCTTTTCGCGGCTGACGGTGCTGACCTCGTAACGCAAGCCCAGATTGAGCGAAAGCCGCGGATGAATCTTCCAGTTGTCATTGACAAAGAATGAAAAGTTCTCGTTAGCAAAATTTAACTCGGGATGTCCGCCGCGGGAAATAATAAAGGGTGCGTTGTTTTGAAAATCGGAAAGCGAAAAGAAGATCAGAGTATCCTGCGTAAAGGATTCCGCCGCCCGGCGGTTAAGCCGTATATCTCCGCCAAACTTGATCGAATGATCGCCGCGGATCATCGTCACCGTATCCAGGAAGTGATAAACGACGCCGGTTCTTTCCTGATCGAACTGAGCGGGACCGATCGGGTTGATGCGGAAATCCACAAAAGTCAGATCCATTCTCGGAAATCGGGTGTCGCCCGCTCCCGTCCGTGTGTAGTTGTGATTTATCCCGAAGCCGAACTCATTGGTGGTTGAACCGTTGAAGATGTAATTATGCGAGGCTTTAAAGAGTTGAACGCGGAGTTTACCGTCGGCGATCTGGTTCGTTCCGACACCGTAGGGCACATCCGTATCCGAATCGTTGATGTTGTAACGGAACGAGAACTGGCTGTAATCGTTCTGCATCCAGTCGAATTTGACCGAACCCGTATCTTCCCGCAGTTCGGCGATCCGCTGCTGAATGCTGAGACCGAGATCGGGACTTTCCTGCGGCATACCGTTGACATTGATGATATACGGAGCATTCGGCAGAGGAATTCCGTCAAGCACGGGCAAAATTGTCGGGTTTACGCCGTCGCGAAATGATTGTTTCGGAACCGCCACATTAAATGTCTGTCCGCGGGTCTGCCGGACGCCTTCATAATTTGTAAAGAAAAAGAATGTATCTTCCACGATCGGGCCGCTGATATTGCCGCCGAACTGATTCAGACGAAATCTCTGTTTGCCGGCGAGGGCGTCATCCGCATCGAGTGCCTCGTTTCGAAAATAATCGAACAAACCGCCGTGAAACTGATTTGTTCCCGATTTGGTGATCGGATTGATGACCGCACCGAGAGCCTGCCCGTATTGAGCCGAATAATTCTGTTCGACGACCTGAATTTCCTGGATGCTGTCGATCGAAACGCGATTGACCCGCGATTCGATCCGTCCCAGAACATTTGAAGTTCCGTTGAGATCAACGCGGCTCGCATCAATGCCGTCAACCAGAACGCTCGTGCCGCCGAAGGTCGAAGGAATTCCGTTGATCGTCGTTTGAAACTGATTGGTCGTCTGCACCGAACCGGGAACGGTTGAAAGAAGCTGTGTAAAATCGCGGCCGTTGACCGGATTATCGGAGATGCGGGATTCGCTGATCGTGTCGCCGATCGTGGCCGTTTCGGTATCGGTCGGCGTTTGAGCGGCAACCTGAACGACCGCACTGACGCCTTCGACGCTCATTTTGACATTTACGCGAAGACGGTCGCCGACGGCGAGGCGGGCATCGCTGACGATCGTTTCCTGAAAGCCGGCGGCGGTCGCCGTTACTCTGTAAACTCCGGTTGAAAGCGAAGCGACCTCATAAAAACCCTCTTCGTTCGTTTGAACCGTGCGGGATTCGTTCGTTCCCTGATTTGTTACGGTCACGGTCGCATTCGGAATGATCGCGTCATTCAAATCCAGAACCTGGCCGGTGATCGTTCCGGTATTTGATTGGGCAAGAGTGCTGAGAGTAAAAAACAATGCGATTGCCAAAATGTAACCTGTCTGTTTAATTTTCTTTCTAAATTGAATAATCATTTCAAGCCTCCAGAATTTTGTATAAATCTTCATCAAACTTTCGTGCAATCACCTTTTTTCGGGAGGTTGGCAATCGCCTCAAAATCGGGTGTCCAGACACCGTCTTTTTTCGGATAGAATTTTTCGAGCATATCGGCGGTCATCGGAACGGTCGGAATGACATCACGTTCGGGAACGTCCTGTCCGTTATAAAGTTTGATTACGCCGTCAATGCACCGCAGACCGACGTATTCGGGGAACATCGCGGCACTCACTTTGAGAGCCTCACGCCGCATCATCCATTCTTTTTCCGGTTCGCCCGAAAGACCGAAGCCGGCAACCGTCACCGTTTCGGGATCGAAACCGGCTTCGAGGTAACCCTGATAAGCACCTTGTGCCGTTTCGTCGTCCATCGCAAAGATCACGTCGATATCGCCTTTTTCTTTCAAAGTTTCCGCCGTGATTCTTTTGGCGATCGGCGGTGTCGCCTCACCGTTGATCGAAGCGACGACAACCGCGTCCGCTTGCACGCTTCTCACGCCGTCCACAAAACCCTCACTGCGGATCAAACACGGCCGCAAGGTCGGCAGACCGACATCGAGAATTCTTAAGGGCGAGCCGTCTTCGTTCCTGATATTTTCGCCGACCCAAACGCCCATTTCATAACCCGCATCGTAATCGCAGATAGCGACCATCGTTTTCATTCCCTCGACCGGATTTGCTTCGACAACGACGGGTTTTCCGGCTTCTTCAGCCATTTTCAAAATCTCTTCCAATCCTTCGGTCGCCGCCGGTGTCAAGATCAGTGCATCAACCCGCGGAATCATTTCGCGAGCTTGATTTATCTGATTTTCGACGCTCAAGTCCGCTTCTTTGTAAACGATCTCACAGCCGTATTGCCGCCCGCGGCGTTTGAGCATTTCGATGACGATCTGATACCAGATATGAAAACTGTAATTCGTTAAATAGCCGATCGTTTTCGGTGCTTTTTCCGCTTCGACGAGTGGAACGGCCTGGATCGCTTCGTCCAGTTTCGGCGGCGGATTGTATTCCGCGACATGCGGATGATTTTCTGCTGTTGCTTCTTGACTCATAATCTTCTACTCCAATTCTTTTCTAGATTTTTACTTTCTTAATCCGTATCCGGCACACCGCCGATCTGTGTCAGAAGTCCGCCGTCAACCGTCCAGACCGCTCCCGTGACAAAAGACGAACTTTCATGAGCAAGAAAGGCGACGACTTCGGCGATCTCCCGCGGTTTGGCGATTCTTCCCAAAGGGTGCATCTGATTGCAGGCGTCGTAAACCGACTGCGGATCGGGATCTAAGGATGCCGCCCACTCGAGCATCGGCGTATCGACCGTTCCCGGACAGACGGCGTTTACCCGGATATTGTCTTTTGCAAAATCCATTGCCATCGAACGGGTTAATCCTAAAAGCCCGTGTTTGCTGACCGTATAGGCCAGCACATTCTGCTGGCTGGCCAGTGCCTGCACGCTCGAAACATTGACAATCGAACCGCCGCCCGCTTCTTTGATAAACGGAATCGCGACCCGGGCGGCATTCCAGGCTCCCTTCAGATTCACATCCAGTACTTCATTCCACTGTTCTTCGCCGGTCGAGACCGCCGTTCCGTAACGCTGTATTCCGGCACTGACAACCAGCGAATTTATCTTGCCGAAAACTCCGTGGGCATTTGTTACGGCTTCTTTGACCATTTCAAAATCGGCGACATTGATTTTTTTGAAGATCGCCCGCCCGCCCGAATTTTCAATTCTCTCGCAAGTTTCCTGCCCGGCTTTTTCGTCCCAATCAAAGATCGCCACCGATGCACCGCGTTCCGCCAGCAGTTCGCAAGCCGCCTGTCCGATCCCCAATGCTCCGCCTGTTACAATGACGGCTTTTCCTTCAAAGTTCATACGCCCTCCCCGATTATTTCTTCATTCTTCAACGGATTAACCTCGCTTTTCGCCCGCAAATTTTCTTCTTCTTCCGAAGGCGGCTCTTCCGGCGGCGGGAGATATTTATACCAGGTGAAATAGAGGATTATGACCGTGGCGACAACGATCGCCAGCAGAACCAGACCGATCGTATGCAGATGCAGAACGAGATAGAGCATTGCCGTATAAAGTGCCGTGATGCCGATAACCGCAATGGCCGTATTAAACGCTTCGCGTCCGAAGGTCTGTTGTTTTTTGAAATCCGGATTTTCTGCTAAAACGGCTTCGCGGGCCGGTTTCCAAAGTCCGGCGGGCTGAACTTTTTCGTAGAAGGTTTTCAAAGTTTCGAGTTTTGTCGGTTCGGTCGAAAGCGAAACCACGATCGTAATCGTCGTTGAAAACGCGGCGATGACCGGAAATCCGATATAAAGCGGCAAGGGATCACTCAAAATTGCCGTATCTAAAACAACCTGCCCGAGCGAAAGGATCATCCCGCCGAAAACTCCCGCAGCATAGCCCTGTCCGTTCAAACGCCACCAATACCAACGCAGAACATTCGGCGGCAGAATTCCGGCGGCCAGCGTTCCGAAGATCCACAGGAAAGCCGTATTGATCGAAGTTCCGAAATAAGAAATTATGACGCCGGTGATGATGAGCAATGCCGACGAAAGATAGCTGACGCGAACCAGAGTTTTCGCATCGGCATCCGGATTGATGTAGCGTTGGTAAACGTCTTTGACGAGATACGCCGCCCCGCCGTTAACGGTCGAACTGAATGTCGCCAGAAAGCCCGAAAGCAAAGCGGCGAGCATAAATCCGACGACACCGACCGGGAGCATCGAGCCGATGATCAAAGGCAGAGCCGTTTCCGGGTCGGCCTTTAATTGCTCATCCAAGACCGCATTACCGATGCCCATAATCGCCATGACGGCGATCGCCATCGCAAAACTCCAGCGAAGCGTGTGTATCACGCCCCATAAGGCACCGAGTTTTGAAGCATCGCGGGCATCTTTGGCGGCTAAGAATCTTTGAAAATCATAAAGCTGTTCGGGACCGCTCAAACAAAGCAGAAACCCTTTCAAAACCCAGACCGCCACCAACGCTCCGAACAGCGAATAGTCCGTTCCGCCCGTGATCAATCCCTGCAATTCTTCCGGCCGCCACGAAGGCATAATGTCATACCAGCCGTTCGGGATTTTCGAAGCGAAATCCGTCGCATCAAAATGCATATAACCGACGATTGCAAAAAGAATCGCACCCGCACTCAAGATTATCGTTTGGGCGATTTCAACCCGGACGATCCCGTGCAGACCGCCTAAAACTACATAGACTCCCGTGATGCAAAGAATCAAAGTCGCACAGGTGGTCGGGGAAAAAGGAAGAAAGATCGCCCCGAATTTGCCCATCCCGATCGCCGTATAGCCGAGCAGAGCGGAAATCGTCAGAATGGCAAACAGAGTGTAGGAAAGCCGGGCAATATCGCCCGCTTTTCCGCTTCCGAACCGGGTTTTCATCCATTCCGCTCCGGTCATCGCATCCGAGCGGCGAATCCATTTACCCATATAGGCAAGGTAAAATGCCGTGATCGGAAAACCCCAGAGCATATGCACCCACATTCCTTTCAAACCCAATGCGATAAAGGTCGAAACGATCCACATCGTCCCCGTAATATCAAAGTAGGACGACGAACCGGACATCGCCAGAGCCCACCACGGCAGTTGTCTTCCGCCTAAAAAATAAGAAGACATACCCTTGGCGGCACGTCTTTTCATAGCAAAGCCGATGCTCATTATTACCGCTAAATAGACAATAACAATGATTTGATCTAATACGGAAAGTTGCATAATTATCTCTCTTAGTTTTAAGTCAAAATAAAGTTTTTGAGAGGCGGATATTATTAAGAACACAACATCTAATCAATGTTTTCTATTAAATAAAAAGTCGTCGGTTGCTATTTTGAATAACTTTGTTTTGACCGTTGAATAAGTATTTGTAACATTCAATTAAAATCCTGTCAACATTTTTTTATCAGCCGGCCTGAAAATTAAATTTTTAATCGAAGTTTGTGAAAAAAAGTACTCAAGTGATCATTGACTATTTCGGTGAATTCCGGTTTACGGAGAGCCTTAAAAAAATTTTGAAATTATTTTCAGAATGCTTTTTATCCGCATATCCCAATAATCCCAATCGTGTCCGCCCGCAAAACCTTCAAATTGATGTTTGATGCCGTTTTCTTTCAATGTTTGAGAAAATCTTTTGTTGATCGGAAAAAGAGAATCCTGAATACCGCAATCGAAATAAAAATACGGTAAATTTTTTCGTTCTTCTTTTGGAAAATTTTCAGCTAACCAAAATAAATCCTCTTGTTCCAGACCTTCACCGGATTTTTTCTCAAAGGCTCTGACGACAGAAGGGTTCAGTTCCGCCCATTTATTTTCCTTGTTTTCAAGAAAAGCGGAGACATCGAACGCCCCGCTCATCGAAGCGGCAACGCCGAACATCTGCGGTTGATGGAAGGCGAACTTGAATGCTCCGTAACCGCCCATTGAAAGACCGGCGATCGCTCTGGAAGAACGATCGCCGGAAACTCTGAATCTTTCCTCAAGATCCGAAATTAATTCTTTCAAAATGTAAGATTCATAAAAGTGATGTTCCAAATGCGGATTGTCCGTGTACCAACTGTCATTTCCTTCGGGACAGACTATAAAAAAATCATAACTCTTGGCGTATTCAGCGATTTCGGTCAGTGTAGTCCAATTCTCAAAACTCCCGAAAAGTCCGTGTAATAGATATAAAACGGGAAATTTTTCGTCGGTTTTAAAATAATTATGCGGAAAGATAACCCGATAAGGCAGAAGCTTTTCGTTTAATTTGCTCCGAAAATAAATGGTTTGAATTCTATCGGTTGACCGGCTGATGATTTTTTTATTGATCCTTCTAAAATTGTGAATTTGTTTTTAACACCCGCAAAGAGAATTTGTCAAAACCAAGAAAATTTAGAAGAAGTTCTGCAGAGCGATGGGAATCGCCCCGAACAGACTCGGCTGTTTAACGCTGGCCGGACGGATTTCCATTTTGGCGACCGAAGGAATTATGTATTCGCTCTTTAATTTGTCTTTGATGATCGGCTCCATCAGATTCCAGGCGGCTGAAATATCTCCGCCGACGACGATTATCTCGGGACTCAAACCGTGGGCCAGATTGGCGATCCCGTCGCCCAGATATTCGGCCGTCGCCTGAATCGCCGAGATCGCTTTTTCATTGCCCTTGTTGGCCTGCGAGATCAGATCGGTGATCGAAGTCGAGATCGAACCGTTTTTGTTGTTCATCAGACGGTGGTAGCGGGCGATCGTCGCACTTTCCGAAGCAAGTGTTTCCCAACAGCCCTTGCGGCCGCACGAACACATCTCGCCGTTCGGCTCGATGCACATATGACCGAAACCGCCCAGCCCGATCTCCGAACCGACGTGCAGGTTTCCGTTGATGATCAAACCCGTTCCGAGTCCGTCAACGATCAGAATATAAAGGAGGGTTTTGAATTTGATCTCTTCGAGCGGGCCGTACCAGAGTTCGGAAAAAGCCGCCGCATTGGCGTCATTTTCAACATAGACGGGCAGATTCAATTCATCCTCAAAAATTTTCTTAACCGGCGTTCTGTTCCATTCCAGATTCGGCGAAACGGCGACTTCGCCCGTATTTCGATTGATCAAGCCCGGAACGCTCACGCCGACCGCTTCAAATTTTGTTCGCGGATAATTTTTTTCGACGGTTTTTTTGATCTCCACGCAGAGATTTTTCAGAAATGTCTTCGGTTTCCCTTCCGTTATCAGGGCTTTTTGCTTGAGAATCCGGCCGTTAAAATCGCTGACCGCATAGACCGTTTCCCGGACTCCGATATCAACCGCCAGAACATACGCATTTTCGCCGTTTATATACAGATATTTCGGTTTCCGCCCGCCGCTTGAAGGTCCTTCCGCCCCTTCATAGACGACGCCTTTGCGGATCAGGCGATTGATGATCGAGGAAACCGTGCCGGGACGCAAACCGGTGATCTTGGAGATTTCAGCCCGCGAGATCGGCTGTTGTTCGCGGATCAGGTGAAGCAACAAAGTTTGATTGATATCACGGATATCATTGATATCAACCATTTTTAATTTTTTATCGCCTTTCATATATGCTTATTTTATACATCATCCGATTTGATTTTCCCTAATTTTTTTTTAACCGTCGGATTTTAAGAAAATGTTTTCGAAAGAAAACTGCATATTAACAGTCTCAATTCCATAGTTTCAATATAAATCCGATTTTGTTTTTTCTTTCAAAAATTTGCATCAATCCGATAAAACGGCGAAAATGAAGATTCTGAAACCCGAAAATGATTTTCCAGACATACATTCCGAAACCTCCGCTCGGCCAATTCGTTGAATGCTTTATCTATCACGAAGGCTATAACCCTACGCATACGGTTGACCGCTTTTTGCCCGACGGAAATGTTGAAATTATCATCGACCTCGCCGCGGCTCCGAAACATATCTACGACAACGAAACCCTGCGGGAAATTCAATCCTGCCGGAAGGTTTGGGCTTCGGGCGTGCGAACCCGGCCGATCTCGATCCATTCGGGAAAAGAGGCGGCGATGCTGATAATTTCGTTCAAAAAAGGAATGGCCTATCCGTTTTTCCCTTTTCCGATGAGCGAGATTTCCGACCGGGTGGTTGATTGGGATCTGATCCCGAACAATGAATTCGAATTTTTACGTGAGCGGATTTTAACGACCGGAGATATTCGGAAAAGATTCCGGCTCGTCGAAAAATTTCTGCTCAAAAATTATCTGTCCAAAATGATTCCGAACCCGTGCATCGAATACGCTTTGGATTCCATCACCCGACGCCCCGACCGGGTCTCGCTTAGAAATATGAATGAAAAGATCGGTTATTCGCAAAAACATTTCATCAAACTCTTTAAGGATCAAGTCGGCGTCACGCCAAAAAGTTATCTCAAAATAATGCGTTTTCAAAAAGCCGTTTGTGAGATCGAAAGTTTCAAGGAAATAGTCTGGACACGCATTTCAAACGATTGCGGTTTTTACGATCAAGCCCATTTTATCAATGATTTCAAACATTTCTCCGGTTTTACGCCGGAAGAATATCTGAAATTAAAAAACGGAAATTTGAATTACGTTCCGGTCGCATAGAAAATCTTTTCTAATTTTCACAGCATTCAGTTCTTAAATCTTCCGCGACATAAAAATATGTATTTCAGGATGACGACTACAACGGTCGTCATTTTTTTGAGAAAAATTTTTTGTCTTTGATACTTTTCGCCAATTTGTTATCGCGTGGCTTTTCGAGAAAAATTTTGCCGTCATTTTTTGAAACGCGGCATCAACCGAAAAAAAATTATGAGAAGCTATCAATTTCAAAAACTTTTAAACAAAGCCTGTGCAGTTTTTTTGTTGATCGGAATTTTATCCGGTGCAATTCCCGCGACGGCACAAAAAAAGAAAAGTGCCGTTAAAACTTCAACTACCGTAAATAACCTCACAAGCGGCTGCAAAGGCGGCTGGTCGGGTTCGATCACATTTAAGAAAGTTTTAAAACGAACCTTTCAGGACAAAGTAAAAAACATCACACGCGGGACGACCGAGCATACGGTCGTCCGCGATTACGATTACACGGGAAGAATTCAGCTCAATGACTGGAAAGAATTCGTTGTCGGCATCGCCTCGCAGACGGACAACAAAAAGCCTCGCGGGCAGGTTTCGGTCAAAGACGACGACAAAAATTTCCGCCGCTCGGAACGCCGGGACACCTGCGGAGCGAATTCCGGAATGCGGGATCAATGGACGAACAGCGTTGACAATCGAATGACGCAAGCCTTTGCTGAGGGCGAAGTAGCTAATTTTGACCTCAAAGTTCTTCCGTTTAACGGCACATATCATTTCAGTTTCCGTTTTCCCGATGCCGCCGGCACGCACGATGTCGAACGCAAAACGACGAACGGCGGATTCTGCAACCCGCAGAATAACGGCACGACCGACGATTCCAAAAAATCGGCGATCACCGTCAAAGGCGACGGTGCAACGGTGCAAAATCAGAAAACCG
>JBGTRS010000052.1:0-7937 GCA_041940665.1 Pyrinomonadaceae bacterium
GATTTTAGGGGATTTACAGTAATATCTTAGCAGAAAAATCCCGGATCGCACGCAGGTAGCTATCTCTTGAGATTTGAAAAACGTCATTGTGGTTGGCCGCTTCGATCCAAAAGGAAAATTTCGGCTCATTCGCTTCATTATATAAAGCCTCGCCGTGCCAAACGGGAATCAGGCTGTCCCGCTTGCCGTGAATAAATAAAACCGGGCATTTTACATCTTTGATCTTGTTGATGCTTTCAAATTTATCAAACGGAAAGATCTTATACTTTGTCATAACCCGAAAGGCCGACACAAAACTACTCTCGACGATCAAACCGCCGCATGTCGTTCTCGAGGCCAGATCAACTGAAACGGCACCGCCCAGAGAACGACCGTGAATGATTATTTTGTTCGGGGAGATTTTGAGATTCTCGGTTAAATAGTTGTATGAGGCTTCAATATCCTTATAAGAATTCGCTTCCGAAGGCGTTCCGTCGCTTGTGCCGTAGCCCCGATAATCGTAGGAAAAAACCGAAAAACCGGCATTTTGCAATTCTCTTAAGAATTCGTCCGAACTTCCCAAATCTTCGGCGTTTCCGTGACTGAACAGAATAGTAAATTCGGCGTCTTCATTTTTGAAATATTTTGCCGAGATTTTCTCGCCTGATGATGTTTCGATCTTGATAATCGAATCATCATCAGTGTAAAAGGGTGTTTGAGGCTGAAAAATTATTGAATCGGCAAAAGACATCGCAAAAATTATCACCAGAACATAAAGCAAAACCGGAATAAGCAAAAATGAACGAAGCAGACGCTTAAAGCTGAATTCTCCGATCGGTTTGCTTTTCAAATTTGCTTTCATTTTTATTCAAACAAACCCGGCATATCTTTTTGACGATTGAGGAGATTATCCAAACCGAAATGTTCGTAGGCCAGCCTTGTTGCCATCCGTCCGCGTGGTGTTCGATTCAAGAAACCGATCTGGATCAAATACGGCTCGATGATCGTTTCGATCGAATCTTTTTCTTCGCTGATCGCGGCGGAGATTGTTCCCAGCCCGACGGGGCCGCCGTCAAACTTTTCGATGATCGTTAAGAGAAGTTTGCGGTCGGTTTCGTCCAGACCGAAAACATCGACTTCCATCCGGTTCAGTGCGTCTTTTGCCACTTCTTCCGTGATCCGTCCATCGTAATCAACTTCGGCAAAATCCCGGACACGCCTTAAAAGACGATTGGCGATCCGCGGCGTTCCGCGTGAACGCTTGGCGATCTGTCTCGCTCCAGTTTCATCAATTTCGACTTCCAAAATTCCGGCGGAACGCTCGACGATGGTTTGAAGGTCGTCAACCGAATAAAAATCTAAGTTATAGACGATCCCAAAACGTCCACGCAAAGGAGCCGTAATCATTCCGGGACGGGTCGTTGCCCCGATCAAAGTAAATTTAGGCAATTCCAGCTTGATCGAACGCGCCGCCGTGCCTTGTCCGATCATAATATCGAGCTGATAATCTTCCATCGCCGGATATAAGACTTCTTCGATCGCCGGATTAAGCCGGTGAATCTCATCAATAAAAAGCACATCGCCTTCTTCCAGATTCGTCAGTTGGGCCGCCAGATCGCCGGCCTTTTCAATGATCGGAGCGGCGGTTGATTTGAATTCCGCCCCCATTTCATTGGCAACAATGAAGGAAAGAGTAGTTTTTCCTGTACCCGGAGGCCCTGACAGCAAAATATGGTCGAGTGCCTCGCGGCGTTTGAGAGCGGCTTTCATATAAACCCGCAAGGTGTCCTTTATTTTCTTCTGCCCGATATATTCGCCCAAGTGCGTTGGACGCAGGGACAGTTCAAACTGCCGTTCCTCCTCGGAAACAACGGTCGCATCACGGGTTTCGATTATTTCAAAATCATTCGGCATTATTTAAAATTTTCTTTTTCAAATTTATTACGCAAATTTATTAATTTTTGAAAATTTGAATCTGTTTCTTCCAGATAATTTTTGGCAATTTGATAAAAATAGATATTCAAGGGAAAGTAAACCAAACGCTCAAGCGTCTTAATTCTTGTTTCCTTATTACCAAATTCCATTCGGACAAATTCTTTTTGCAACTCAAATTTAAGGACCTTTCCGTTAATATATTTTCGAGGCTCAAATAAAGATTTATAATCTGTTTCCGCATTCAAACTCGAATCAAATTCATTTCCAAGCGATTTGGTCAGTGATAATTGTTGATAGGTCTGTGTTATAAGTTCTAATCTATCAGTTTTCTCGGTGTTTCCAAAAAGAGTTGATTTCTGAGCAATAACATTTACTTTTGAATTTATTGGAAATACTTCTTCTAATTTGGTTTTACTCCTTCCAGAATAATAACAAGGACCATACATATTAAGCGGATAAACCTCAAAATACTTTGCAGATTTTTCGGGCAAATGGATGGGCGTATCAAGTTCTACAATAATTGCGGCAGACGTAAGATTTTTTTCAATGGATTCAATTATTTTTGCAGATTTTTCTTCATTCGTATATTTTCTTTTAATGCCTTTTATTCTATCTTCAGATAAATTAGGTTTGGTTTCTTCAGTATAGCCAATAACTTTTCCAACAAATATATAATCGGAAGGATTTAATCTTGTCGGTTCTCCAACCATAAGTGAGCAGGCAAAAATATTAGTGGAACTGAAAAATAAAGTGAGTAATGAAACACTTACAGTAAATATAATTTTTTTCATTTATTTGTCCTGAATTTAGATTTATTATATCTGCCTCTATATGTATTCAGATTTTTTCAATAGGAAATAATCCAATCATTTAAGTATTTGAACTCTTCGCTTTTCAAGATCTCTTCGCGTCGTTTGATAATTTCTTTTTCTTTATTCGTCAATTTAGCTTCTTTAATCTTTTTGGTTTTTTCCGCTTCGGGGTTTTGATTTTGAGATGAATCGAGTTTTAACAAATTCATAAAATCGTTAGATTTAATAAGTTTAGAATTTACAATGCCGTCAAAGTCTATTCCCGGTGCATAAAGAAGTCGTTCAAGAATTTCAAAACGCGGAGAATTTTCTTCTTTTAATCGAAACAAGTTTTTGTAAATCTCAAATAGAACCAAATCGTTGAGTTCATAAAGTTTTTCATAATCTTTTTTTTCTATGAATTTAGTGTAATACGGCTTTAATTTTTTATAATCAAAATCCGAAAATTCATCAGAAGTAAGTTCTTCAAAATTTGAAGCAACTGTTAATCGGTCAAAAATTTTGCTTTCAAGTCTTATATGATTTTGTGAGCTGCGGTTTGGCAAAAGTGTCGCTTCATTTGCAAAAATTCTTAACTTTGTTCCGACAGGTAGATACGCATCATTAATTTTTGGAGCACACCAAGTTGTTACTCCAAATTTATATAGCTCGAAATAATTAACAGGCATATTTGGAAGATTTACCGAAGAAACCGGTTTTATTTTATAGCCTTTTCCCGATCCCCAAAATTTATCTGTTTCAACAACGGGTTCAAAAGAGTTTTTTGACTCTATTGTTTCCGTATAACCGATCACTTCTCCAACAAAAACATATTGCTTGTCATTTACACTAAAGATAGGCGGTTTCCAACCTTGAGCCATTGAACAAGCAAATAAAATAGAATTAGCAAATAGAATAATAATTATTGTAAATGGTAGTTTTTTCATTTTTTTTCAATCAATCCAAAATGTTTATTCTATTTGATGCTTCAATTAACCAAATCTTTAGCCTTTTGCTAAAAGTTGCAAACTGCGGCGGAGTAATTTCTGGACGGACATTTCCGTTCCTTCCTGGATGGCTTTTTTCAAAGCTTTTGATGCGGCGTTTTGCTGATAGCCTAAGTTTATAAGTGCCGAAAGGGCATCGTCGTAAACTTCGTCAACGGCTTCGACAGGTCTCGTGCCTTGATCCATCGTCGCAAGCGTTTCGCCCGTCGTCAGATCGTTTAATTTATCTCTGAGTTCGATGACGATTCTCTCGGCCGTTTTTTTACCGACGCCGGGAATTGACGTGAGGCGAGCAAGATTGTCCGTCCGGATGGCGACGATGATCTCATCCGCCGACATTCCCGAAAGCATCGAGATGCCCGATTTCGCCCCGATGCCCTGCACGGAAATGAGTTTCAGATAGAGTTCTTTTTCGCGTAAGGTCTTAAAGCCGAAAAGCTGGAGCGTATCTTCACGCACGTATGTAAAAATCCTGAGTTCGACATCTTCGCCGACTTCGCCCAATTCATAAAAGGTCGAAAGCGGAATCGTGACTTCATAGCCGATGCCGCCGACATCTACGATCACCGTATTTGCTTCTTTTTCGAGTAATTTTCCTGATAAATATCCGATCATAATGTTTCACACTTGAAACAAGAATTGTAATGGAATTTTAATTTCAGGGCAACGGGATAAATGAGTTTCGCCATCTTTTGGTTGTAACCTTTTTCACAAAACAAAGAAATCGAATATAATTTACTCAACCCAAATGAAAGTAGAAAAAATATCAGAACTGACCACAAACCGCCTGAGCGTGTATTTGCGTTGCCTCAACGAACTCAGGGCGGAAGGGACGAAAACCGTTTCGTCCGATAAACTGGCCAAGCGTTTTCATCTGAATTCGGCCCAGATCCGCAAAGACCTCGCCTGTTTCGGCGAATTTGGTGTCCGCGGTGTCGGCTATTATGTCGAAGAACTACGCGACCATCTGCAGAAAATTCTCGGTCTCAACAAAAATCACCGCGTCGCGATCATCGGTGCCGGACGGCTCGGAACGGCTCTGACGGATTATTACGGTTTTACGCAGACGAATTTTGACGTCGTCGCGTTGTTCGATTCGGATATGTCGAAAATCGGCAAAAAAGTCGGCGATGTCGAAGTGTTCGATATAAAAAACTTTGCAAAGATCGTCAAAAGAGATAAAATAGATGTTGCCGTGATCGCCGTACCCGCGGCTTTTGCTCAAAAAGTTCTGGAAAAAATAACCAATGCGGGAATCAAAGCGGTGATGAACTTTGCACCGACGCCTCTAAAGGTTTCGGAAGATATAAAATTAAAAACCATTGATCTGACCATCTCGCTCGAAAGTTTGTCGTATTTTTTGTCAAACACGGGAAGTTTGAACGGAATGGATTGATTTTGAAACCGATTTCGGAAAACCGTCGTAAACAATTAAAAGTCAAAAAAAATAACAGAGGAAAAAATTTATGTGTTGTCCAGGATTACTTCAGAGAGTCGTTCCTTTTGCTATCACCTTCGCACTCGGAATTTTTATCGCCGGTCTATTTTTTAATTTCTCATCGTTCTGAAAAATTTGAAAAATCTTCATCGCATCATAAAAAATCAAAGTGCAAATATGAAAGAATGAATTACGAACGCGAAATCGAAGAAGATGTAATTTTTCTCGATGTTCCGCCGCCACCGCCACCGCCGAAACCTCTCATCGCACCGGATTTTGAAGAGGAAATAGACGTCTTTCCGCCGACTCCGCCGGAAACGATCATCTTGAAAGAAGAGTTGAAAAGTAAAAATTAAAAAGGCAAAAGTAAAAAAGTTTCTAGCCGCAGGTTTATATTTTGAGATAACGCTAAAATGATTTTTCAAAGCGTATTCAAAATATGTTAATCTGTGGCTAAAGTTTTTTTGAGCGGGGAAAAGAATATGTGCCGAAGTTTTTCTTGGAAAAGGTTGACAGTATTTTGCTTGGCATTTTGTGCTGGGGTTTTTAGTTTTTATTTTTCTGATTATACTTTATCCTTTATCAAAATCTATTCACCTGAAAAAACACATAAAACTGACAAAAGTTTAATTCAAGAAAGAGTAAAATGTGTACCAAATCTTGAAAATAAAGAAAACCTTTCAAAAAAAAGCAAGGAACTTGATAGATTAATGAAGTGGATTAGTCTGCTCGAAAAAAAATTAAGCAAAGATAGGAATCTAACTGAGTATGAAAAAGAAGAAATCAAATTTCAAATAGAAAGTCTTAGATTAAGAATTTATATTTCTCATATAAGAGCAGAAGCTAATTACACGGATTTACTTTATCAACAAATTTGCGGCGAAATTGAATGAACGAATCGGAAGCGAGAAAATTAATTGTTGAAGTCGGGCGTTTGATGTATGAGCGGAGTTATGTCGTCTCTTCGGACGGGAATGTTTCGATCCGTTTGGACGAAGAGCGTGTTTTGGCAACACCGACGATGACTTCCAAAGGGCGGATGGACGAAGAATGCTTGGCGATCACCGATATGGACGGTCAGGCTCTAAACGAAAACAAAGCGTCCTCGGAACTCGCCATGCACCTTTTGATCTATAAAATGCGTCCCGATATACACGCCGTCTGCCACGCCCATCCGCCGCACGGAACGGCTTTTTCCGTTGCCGGTCTGGCGATCGAACAGCCAATCTTGTCGGAAGTTATTTTAACATTGGGGTGCGTTCCTCTAACCGATTACGGCACGCCTTCGACCGATGAACTGACCGAAAATATGAAAGCGTTCGTGCCGCATCACAACGCCCTTTTGATGGCCAATCACGGTGCGGTCGCCTACGGCAAAGACCTCTGGGAAGCGTGGGACCGAATGGAAACGCTCGAACACACGGCCAAGATCGCCATTCTCTCAAGAGCTTTGGGGAATACAAACAACTTACCCGCAGATGCCATCGAAAAGCTTATCAACATCAGAGAAAAAGCCGGTTATCTCGATGCATCGGCACGCTGTCAAGCCTGCGGTTATCTGCACGAAACAAATATCGTTTGCGAACTTGACGCTCAAACCGAAAATAATGGAAACTCAAACGGTGCAAAAATTTCATTTACACGCGAAGAGTTGATCGAACTTCTAAATCAGGTTGTTCATTTGAATCAATAGCGAAAATCAATTAAATTTACATTTATTCCAAAAGTCAATTTAGGAGCAAAAAATAGATGCAAGAAGCATTAGGAATGGTTGAAACAAAAGGACTTGTGGCGATGATCGAAGCGTCGGACGCGATGGTTAAAGCGGCAAATGTCCACCTGGTCGGTTATGAAAAGATCGGTGCGGGATTTGTCACGGCGATCGTCCGCGGCGATGTGGCGGCGGTCAAAGCGGCAACCGATGCCGGTGCGGCGGCGGCCCGCCGGGTCGGTGAACTCGTCAGCGTTCATGTCATACCGCGTCCGCATTCGGCGGTTGACGAAAATTTACCCGTTGCCTTAACCGATTAAATTAGTCCTTAGTCCTTGGTCATTTGTCCTTTGTTTTGAAGACAAATCTATTCGCAAAAAACCACGGACTGAGACCAAATGACCAAAAACTAAGAGATGCGCATAGCCAGAATTTTGGGAACGGTCGTTTCCACACAAAAAGATGAACGTCTGAAAGGCAAAAAACTGCTCGTTTGCAAGCCGATCAATCTGGACGGATCTGACCGCGATGATTATGTCGTCGCGGTTGACACCGTCGGAGCGGGGTTTCACGAAAGGGTTTTGCTCGTCGGCGGTTCATCGGCCCGGATGGCGGAAGGCAACAAGGATTGTCCGGTTGATACGGCGATCGTCGGTGTTATTGACCGGATAGATTTTGTCAAAGAGGAATAGAGATATTTGAAAAAATGAACACCGAAAAACAGCAACAAGTTTCACTTGTTTTTTTGCGAATAACGGTCGCTGTTTTGATGCTGATTCATGGCATTGCCCGAATTTATCTTGGAATCGTTGACGACTTCGGCGAGTTTTTGGCTCTCAATAATTTTCCTCTGGGATTTTATCTGGCGTGGGCGATCACGATCTTTGAAATACTCGGCAGTATCGTTTTGGCAAGCGGTTTTTTCGTCACGCCGATTGCCGTCTTTTTTGCTTTACATCTTTTATTCGGTATTTTTCTTGTCCACTTGAAGGAAGGCTGGTTCGTCGTCGGTGCGGGCCGAAACGGTTCGGAATACAGCGTTTTGCTCATCGCCGTTTTTATTACTCTGGCTGTTT
>JBGTRS010000052.1:7947-14666 GCA_041940665.1 Pyrinomonadaceae bacterium
TTACTTTTCAGTTGTATGATCTTTTCCGTACAATTCCCACATCCCTAATTTAATATCATTATGTGTCAAATACAACACGCAGTTAAATGAAAGTTTTTGTACTGATATTGTTATAAGTGACTAAACATTGTTTTAAAATTTCTTTTTTTTGATGATTTGTTTTGTTCTGTCCGTTACGACCCTTTTTGCTCAAAAAAATAAAGATACGGAAGTCGAATCAAAACCGTCTGAAACAAAGGTTGAAACAAAATCGGAAGATCCGCCACCACCACCGCCGCCGCAAAAAACTGAACCGGATACTCCGACAACATACGAAGCCCCATCGCCGCCCGCATCCGAGCCGACCCGGAGTTCGACGGATGATTCATCCAGAAAAAACGATCCGCCCGATACACCGACCAATCCGCCCGCCGGCCGGCGAAGAGCCAATTACGAACAACAGCAGAGAAATCGGGCTCAACAAAAAGCCGATATAGAACGCCAACGGCGGGAAGAAGAAGAGGAAAAACGACGCCGGAAAAAGGATAAAAATAAATCCGATTGCCCGTATTACGATACTTACGGCAACTGCGATTACGGAAGTTCGGATGATGATTCAAACTATACGGCCGTTGATCCTTCCGCTTATTTCGGCACCAACGATGTGGCCTATCTGGATTATGAAAGTTTTGCTGACAGCAATCCGGATAATTATCTGCCGTATTTTGAAAATCCTCTGCGTCCCGAATTTACGCCTTTGTACCGCGTTCTGATTATGGAAACTTCCCGCGATCTGCCGTTTTATCTGGCCGGTTGGGTTTTTTATTACGAACCGGACCTGGATAACTTTTTTATTGATTTTGCAAAATTCGGGCAATTTAAATATGAACGTCTGGTCTTGCTTCCGGCCGAAGACAAAACGATCAAAAAGGTCAATAAGAAATTCGGTTATAAAGGAAGTGTCGTTCGCCCGGTTTTGGTAGAAGATATTTCAAATCTGGCAACAAGCAGTATTTACAGTTTTAACCTGAACGAATTGCCGGAAGGCTCATACATTCTGATTCTGGTAAATCAGGACGGTTCAACGGTAAAACGCCGGATCGAAATAAAATAAAATGCAGCTTGCTCGTGTCATCGGAAATGTCGTTTCAACGATCAAAAACGAATCGCTCGAAGGGCGAAAGATTTTGATCGTGCAGAATCTGAACGAGGACTTGAAACCGGTCGGAAGTCCTCTGATCGCTTTGGACGCGATCGGTGCGGGAATCGGCGAACTGGTTTTCTGGTGTCGCGGAAAGGAAGCATCTTTTCCGTTCAAACGCGACGATACACCGACCGATTGTACGATCGTCGCGATTATTGATTCGGAAAAACATATTTACAGAAGTGAAGAGTGATTAGGGAAGAGTGGATTTATATCTCCCATCCCTTGTTCCTTTTCACTTATCCCTAAATTTATGCTTTTAGCTCGTGTTATCGGAAATGTCGTTTCGACACAGAAAAATCAGCGGTATGAAGGTTCGCGGATAATGCTCTGCCGGGAATTGACGCCGGAATTGGAAGATACTGATAAAACGCTTCTCGCTCTCGACGCGGTTGATTCGGGCGAGGGCGATATTGTCATCATCGCCCGCGAAGGTTTTAGTGCTTCGACCGCGGCGACCGGAAAACCGGGAGCGGCAATTGATTCGGCGATCGTCGGTGTGGTTGATTATGTTGATCTTTTGCCGGAAGAATAAACAATCGGCAGGAGCAATTGGCAGACGGCAGGTTTTGTAAATTTCAAAGCGTTTTAAAGATAATGTCTGATCAAAATACTCAAAATTTAGCGGAAAAAATTGCGGAACTTATTCAAAACGAGTCGCAATCAAATGATTTTGCGTCTTTGCAGGCAAGTATCGAAAAGATAAACAAAAGGCTGGACAACATCGAAAATTATCTTTCTTCGGAAAATCCGCAATCTGCCATCCGCCATCCGCAATCCGTTCATCCGAGCCTTGAAAAATACAACGTCATCGAAGCACTGGTTGATGAGATTTTAGAAAATCAGCAGCAGACGGAAAAGGCCTGCACGTTCGAGCCGCACGGCAAGCCCTGCGATCATTGTTCGATGTGCAGTTCACACGGTTTTTAGAGATTTGCCATTAATCAAAATTCCTGCTTTCCAGAAAAATTTTATTTCATTAAAATTTTCTGCGGTTTGGTTTGAATAATCGTATCGCCTTTCTCGTCAAGTGCGATGACCCGCCAGGACGGATTTTTGCCGGAAAACCTCTCCCAAAACCAGGAAGGTGCCTGATAGATCGTCATCGGCGAAAGCACGATGGCCGACAAGACTTCTTTATTCTGTTCGTCTAAAATCTCCAGCCGATAGGCTTTTGCGTCCTCCAAACTTTTCCAGCTAAAAACAAGCGGCTCATTTGTTTCGACCGCGGAATCTTTTTGGGGCAAAACCAAACCGGTATTTTCCCAGACATTTTTCAAATCTTTTCCGATGACGAAAAACTTCAAAAAAGGCATCGGGAAAGAGGCGACCGCCCCGCTATGCACCGTGCCGGTACCGACGCCGATGACCTGCAAGTTCGAGTCCGACTCTTTGTCATCGGTCGCTTCGATCCGTAAAAGCAGAAGATATTGTCCTTCCGTCAGGGTCAAGATCCTTTCATTTACTTCGAGCGGCAGTTTGAATTCGCCCGTCGGCGGAAGGAAGTGATTAAAGCGGGCGATCTGCGTATAGCGTTTTTGCAGACTTCTCCGCTCGACCGGCAAGGTCGCTTCCGTTAATAGGTCTTCCTCGCTCGGCGGTTCTTCGCCCGGTTGGACGATTTCCCAACGCCCTTTTAATCTGCCCGTTCCGTTATATTTGATGTTGGCGAAAATTTCCGGGAATTTATCGCCGGCGTTGATAAATAAAACGGGTTTTTCCGACGGGGTCTCGATCTCGACATTCGTCAGAGCAAAGGGAACTCGGGCACCGCCGCCGGTCATCCGGCAGGTGACGGTAACGAATTGATCGGGATCGCCGTTTGCGGAAGTAAAACGTCTGACATAGAAAAATCCGGCACTTGCACCGCTCAGTGCCGCCTGATAAGCCCGGCGGACGACCGATGGCGGAATCGCCATAATGTCCGTAAAGCCCTGATTGCCGCTGGCCGTCGAACGGTTATAGCGGGCCGGAAGCGAACCGTAGATCGTATCGGGACGGCACTGCAGTCCGAGTGCCGGCGGAGTTGCCGGTATGAGTTCGCCGCACCAGACCGCCTCCGCGGCGACATAACCGGCCGGAATTTGGCCGAAGGTCAGAAAGACGGTCGTCGGGTTTTGCGAATTGATATTGACGCCCGTCGGGTTGACCCGAATCGTCTGGGCCGTCCCGGCCGCGGCCAAAATAATTAACGATAGGCTGATTAAAATTAACTTATCCATTTTGTTCTTCCGAATTTAGAAAAAATTAAATGTCAGTCCGGCATTAAAAGTCTGTGTTTTGTTGAAATTATGGACGAAAAACAGACGGTCGCGGACATCGCCGTAGCGATTGGCATAACGTATAAACATTTGCATCTGCATCTTTTTGAATTTCTCTTTTCCGAACTCGAACCGGTAAGCCGTCTGGACGTCGAATTCGGCATTTCGCGAATCGGTCGTGTTTGCCGCGTCGCCTGCCAGAGAAGCCGAAAAATTTGCATTCAAAGTCAGATTTTTCAGATGCGGCACACGCCAGTTGACCTGCGAACCGAAACGAAAGAGACGGTCAATTCTGGGTTGTTCGAAATTCTTCTGCCGTTCCGCACTGAGATCAAAATTCAAATCGAGACTCCCGAGCGGTTTGATCCCGAACGACAGAGCGTTGACGGCTGACTGAAAATCGGCCGTTTCGCGTCCCGGCTGTTTGTTATCCTGAAACGCCCGGTTATAGCGATAACCGATGCTGAATTTATCCGTCAGATGCCAGTTGGCGTTAAAGACGTGATTAAAACTGTCCTGGTCGGGAACTTGCGACAAATCACGAAAATCACCGTCAACGGGCAAAAACAAGCCGAAATTGTGAACGTGGTCGTAATTATAGGAAATCTGCGGCAGCCATCTGACCGGTTTCGACGGCGTAAAAAAGGAGTTTAAGGGAATGCCGAAGATCGCATTCTGACGGCGATTGAGCGTGATCAGGATCGAAGCGATGTTGTTCAGGTTATCGCGGTCGCGGAGATTGCCGAAAGCAAAATTCAGCTCACCGAAATTTCCCGAAATCTCGAACTGATTTTGCCGCCGGTCGGCTTGCGTAAAAGCGGCGACCGAACGAAAAAGCGGCTGAATTTCTTCGTGGCGGAAAGTTCCCGTCAGCTTTAATTTTTTTTCGTTCCAGAGTTTTAAGCCCCGCAGAAAATCGAAACTGATCTCGCCGTAACGGGCATTTCGCCAGACGGGACGAATCGCGGTCAGATCGAAACCCTGATCGAGAAAAGGATCGGACGGATTGGTAAAACGGCTTCGCGTAAAACCGCCTTCAAACCGCAAACGCTGTCCGGCGTCGCTGCCGCCGACCTTAAAACCATAACCCGAACTTTTTTCCGCATCATTGACCTCGCCCTGATTGAAATTCGTTACGGGAAGCAGCGAGCCGCGAATCAAGCTGAATTCAAAACGCAAACCGTTCGGCCGTTCCTTAAAAAACTCCCGGGCAAAGACCGCACTCAATACGCTGTGCCGGCGGCGGGTGACACCGGTAAAATTGTCAAAACCGACGATGGACGTGCCGTTCATCGCCGCCAACGAAATTTCGTTTTGTCTGCCGACCGGAATATTGACGGTGATCCCGCGGCTTGAAAAACTATTTATCAAATGCCGGTTCGAGCCGAAAGAAACATGCCCCATCCTGACCGAAAAACGTCCTTTTCCGAGTTCAAGCAAATAGCCGGACAGATCAATGACGGGAGCCCGGTCTTGCAGTTCACCGAACCGCAAGGCATTTTGGCGGAAACTGACCCCGACAAGATCGAATCGGCTGGCGAAGGTCCAGCCGCGGTTCGAAATCTTCAATTCGACATTTCCCTGACCGTCCAGATCATTGAACGGATTTCGCTCCGGCTCGGCTTCCCGCGGGAAAGTTAAAACTTGGTTTTGACCTTTGATATTGAGCGATACGTTCGGGGTGAATTCGATCTTCCAGCCGTCCGCATTTTCATCCTGAACGGGCGAAGTTTCCGGCTGAGATTCGACGACCGCTTTGACCCGCAAAGAAAACTCCGCCAAAGCTCTCCATTCACCGCCCGCCGGTTCGACGAGATAAACCGTCAGGATACTTTCGCCGGCCGGCAGCAAAATGATCTGCGGCGTGTAACTTAAACCTTCCGGCCCGACCGCAAACAATCCGCTAAAATCCGTTTCTCCGATAACAACGGCGAGCCGGCCTTCAGTCGACCGTAAAGTCCGGCTGAGTTTTAATTCGATCTTCTCGTTCGGCAAGATTTCGCGGCCTGTAAAATTTGCCGTAATTTCTAGTTTTTCGCCGCTCTTTGCGGCTTTGACCGAAGGGTTGAAGAAGGCGGCCGCCCAAATGAACACGAGACCAAAAACGAGCGGCAATTTCTCTCTGTATCTTTTCGTCAAATTGATTTTTCGCATCTCCCAATACATTTTCTCAATCAGTTGCAAGCGGGCTTAAAAGTGCTTTTGAACTGCGGAACAAAGGGACTCGAATCAAAACCTTTTTCAATATTGAATTCCTTTATATTCAAAGAGCTTTCTCCATTCGTAATTCTCAGTTTCCAAACTCCCGTTTGATTTGCACTGACGGTGAATTTAATGCTCAATTTATCCTTTTCATTGGAATGAATTGAATAGCCGTAATCCGCCTGAATCAATGATCCGCTGCGGAGCACTTCGACTTTGAGCCGGTTGAATACGTTCGGCGTGATCACGTCGGTATGCCATTTGGCTCTGATATGCACTTCGCCGCCGCGGTTTTCTATCCCGTAAAGTTCGCGTTCGACCGAAGAATAACCCGCAATATGGGTACTGCCGCCGCCTTGAAGAGTCAACCCGCGGGCTGTACAGTCGGGTTCGAAAGTGCTGTCGACAAACATCACGGTCGGGTTCAGGTCGGTAACTTCCTTTTCGATATTAAAGCCGTTGACATCGTGGACGGTGTTGTTGGTCACCCGAAGTTTCCAGTCTCCCGAAGCATTCGCCTCGGTTTGGTCAACGGTTTTAAAGAGATAACATTTCGGTTCTTTATCCGAATGCTTTGAGTAACATTGATCTGTCAGCAAAACTCTTGAGCCGTGCATCAGTTCGATCTTGAGCTTGTTGAAAACATTCGGGATAAATGTCATCACGTGCCATTTGATCCGAATATCGATTCTTCCGGGCGTGTTGTTCGCAATGCCGTTGATCTTCTTTGTTGTTGTAGTGTCTTTTAAGATCGTCAAAGGTGCGTCCTGTAA
Source organism: Pyrinomonadaceae bacterium (assembly GCA_041940665.1). Taxonomy (GTDB): domain Bacteria; phylum Acidobacteriota; class Blastocatellia; order Pyrinomonadales; family Pyrinomonadaceae; genus Aridibacter. The sequence continues at coordinate 14,367 of JBGTRS010000052.1, forward strand.
GGTCAGTTTGGTTTTACCCGCCAAAGCCGTTTCGTCAAAAACGCCCAGCACGGCCATAACCGATAAAACCATTCCGGCCATTTTTGCCGCAACGCCGTTCAAATTCTTTCTTCTCATTTCTTTATCTCCTTGCGGACAAATTTTCGCAATCTGTTCCTTCTAACGACAGGCTCTCGCCTCAGCCGGAACGCGAGGGCCGGAATTTTCGACCCGGCCCTCGCGTTCCGGCAACGTTGGAGGCAGCAGCTTGGCCGAGAGTGGACGGAGTAGCAGGTCCTCAAGATCTGACTGAGTGGCAAT
>JBGTRS010000053.1:0-11940 GCA_041940665.1 Pyrinomonadaceae bacterium
TTTTTCGTTGTGTTCATCGGCATAATATGTCCAGTAAACGTGGAAGCCATAGACGCTCAAAGCCAGCACAAAAAACAAAACCTGCCATAACCGTAAACTCCGATTCGTCGCCGTCGAACTGAGTTTTTTCTTTACCTCCTTTGGCAAATTCAATTCAAAATTAAACCGTGGACGGTTGAAATTGCCGATAAAGGAAATAAACAAAAAGAAAACCAGAACGGCCAAACCGACGATGTATATGAGTGTTAAAGCGGCCGGCGTGCGTTCGAGAATTTGCAAACCGAGAAGTTTTTCCGGTCGGTAGCTGTCCCAATCTATCTGTAGTAAGAATAAAAGCATTTTTCTCTTCTATTAGATTTCCCAATCCTGCGTTTCGTTTAGATTTATTGATTTACTTTTGCTGGCATCTTCTGTTTCGGGTTGCGTTTTGAATTCCTCGTCGTCCGCCTCAGCGGATTCATCCGCGTTCTTAATTTCATCCGGTGTTTCAAAATTTCCTTGCGTCGGTTGGATAGTTTCGTTTCCGCCGTTTTGATTAACAAGGGTCGGCGGCGGCGGAATTTCATCCGATACATTTTCCAAACCCGCTTCGGTCGGTTTGATTTTAGAAGCGGCATTCTGCTCATTCAAATTTACAGCGGCTTGTGTCGGCATTATTTCTTCAGGTGATTCATCAAATTCTTCCTGGTAAAATTCCTCCGGCGGATTGAGTCGTTCAAACGTCACTTCAACCGTCCCGAATTTGATCTTCGCATCGTCTTCAAACGCATTTGCCTTTCCGTAAGCTATACGCTGACCATTGATAAATGTTCCGTTGGTCGAGCCGGTATCAGCGACCATCAGTTGTTTTTCACCGCTTAAAACAAGGGCGGCGTGAATTTTTGAAACGCTCGTATCATTCAATGTTAAATCGTTTTCTTTGGTTCTGCCGACGGAAATTCTTTTCTTTTCGGTAAAATTGATCTCTTTTTCAAAGTCTTTGCCGTTTGCCGAAAATCTGACGATAAAAATATCTTCAGTTTTCGGAATTTCCCGTTCGGTCAGATTGACTGTAATTTTCCCGTCCGTGATTAGATCATCAACACGCAGATTCGGAACGGTGACATTGACCGCTACCTCGTCATCCTCTCTGTCGGAAAATTTTCCGAAACTCGCCAGCATTTTTACGCCTTCCGTAAAATAATCGGTCTTTATTTTTATATTCATCGGGGCATAGGTGTGGTAGAGTTTGTCGTTGATGTGGTCAATCGCCGCCGCGTGAAGTTCGTGTTCAAGTTTGGCTAAATCTTCCTCGGAATCCGCCGAAAATTTGTCCCACTGCATCTTTAATTTTATTTCGTGCGGAACGAAGCGGCCTTCTTTTCCGAGATCGCGGACTTCCGAATCAAGCAAAAATTTTAGTTTTTCAACCAGTTTACTCGTGGCGAGGCTGCTTGAAGGATTCCAGTTTCTTCCCGTCAGACGATCAAACGTATCACCGAGTTTTGACAAAACGCCGCCAACCAACCAATCGAGTGAGAAAGATTTCTTTGTTTGTGGTTTATTTTCCGCCGTCATCTGAATTCAATAAAAGATTTAACATCAATTCTATATATTTTCCAACTAATTCTATACAAAAACTTCAATGTTTGAAAGGTCTTGACCGCTTTTCGATTATTTTGACCGAACTGTTAAATCTTGTTGACAGATTTTAAAACGAGTTGTATATTTGTTATACAGAAAAAACACTCACCTAATTTTTGTATTTTCCAAATAAAAAATATTCCAAACTTCTGCATAAAGTTCATATGAATGTCCCCTTAGAGTTAAAGAAAATTAAATACGCAAATTCCGATGGTTTTTCGATGATTGAACTTCTGGTTGTGATCTCGATCATTATGATTCTTTCGGGAATAACATTTTATTACTTGAATTCAACCCAGTCTTTATATAAGCCGGATGAACAAGCATTAAAAATTGTTGACGTTCTCCAGGAAGCCCGGCAACGTTCTTTAACCCAAAGGGAAACAATGCGGGTGGAGATTGATCTGACGGACAATGTCGTCAGATTGATTGATGAAAACAGCTCCACCACGGCGACCGATGACAATGAGATCAGGACAATTGCCCTGCTTTCAAATTTTGAGGTCCGGGTTGATAAACGTCCGCAACAAATTTCATACAATCCGCCGGAAGAGTTTCCCGTTCCATCAGCTAGTTTTAATCAAAGTATCTATCCGGCAAGTTTGGCTCACAATGTTTGTACCTTACGTTTTTTGAGCAATGGAACGGTCGTTGATCAGGGAACGAACGAGGTCGGCAACAACGCTGTTATCGCCGGTTCAACCCTCCATATCTGGTCTCCCGACGAAAATAACATCAATAATTCCAAAATCGCCCGGGCCATAACCATAATCGGCAGTTCCGGCTCTTTACGGCTTTGGGAGTTCGACGTAAGCCTTACCACAACAAACAAATGGAAGGATTCCCGCCGAACGGGGGTTTACGGCGGACAGGGTAACGGCAACTCAAATGTCGCCAATTAACTGTTCTAGGGTAAAAAAATGAAAAGCATCAAGCAAATGAAGAGAAAATCTGAAAACGGTTTTTCATATATAGATGTAATGATCGCCATCGTCATAATGCTGGTCGGCGTGATGGCTCTGGCCTCGGCGTTAACGGCAAATCTGATCAGATCCTATGAAACCGACAAAAGAATAATCGCCAAACAATTGGCTTTATCAACCATCGAATCAATAATTTCAGCCCGTAATATCAGGCGTCCGGGAACAATTGACGGTTGGAGTTCGATCGGCAATATCGGATCAAATCCGGTAAACGGCGTTCCCAAAGGAATTTTTGTCAACGGTTTTGCTCCGATCCGTGAAGATTTGGGTTGGGACGGAATTGCCGGAACGATTGACGATGCCTGTCCGTCGGGAAATCCCTGTAATGTTACGGGCAGACCGGTCAATGACAGCCCCGAAATGAACAGTTATGAGAGAAAGGTAGTCATTACGGACGTTGAAGATGCGGAACGACCTTCGCCGGGGAATCCGATTACCCGCCGCAGAATTGACGTGACCATAAAATATTCCATCAACGGAATTTCAAGAGACGTAACCGTTTCAACGCTTTTAACCAATTATGACGACATTTAAATAATAAAGAGGATAGTTACCAATGAAATTTTTCAAGCATATTAAGCAACTATTCGGACTTGAAAAAAAATCGCAGGACGGTTTTTCGATAATGGAATTGATCATTGCATTGGCTATCTTTTTGATCGTTTCTGCCTCGATCTATGGTCTTTTAAATATGGGACGGGTTTCGCGAAACCGTTCCAGCCGCCGAACCGATGTTCTGAAAAATGCCCGGGCCGCTCTGCATTTGATCGGGCGTGATGCTTTGAATGCCGGATTGGGTTATCACAAAGCCGGAGCCATCGTTCCCGATGATTTTCTGTCAAATAACCTTGGACTTCCGCAGGATGCCGATTCGGACCGCGATATTTTGACCGCCGTCATTGCCGGTAACAATTTGTTCCAAAACGACTTACAGGATAACCCGACCGACCGTACGGATATTATTGCTTTTGCCTACCGGGATTTGGATTTCAACAGCGGAGAAGCGATGGATCTGAAAGATACCTATCAGGGCGGCAACCCGACGACGACAAGGATCGAGTTAAACAAATCCGAAACAACCAACATCAAACCTTTCGATTTATGTTTGATCGAAGCCGGCAGTACACAGGTCGGTGTGATGGTCAGCCGGATCGAGGATTTAAAGAAATTCGATCTCGAACCCGGAGATCCGCTCGGAATTAATTTACCGTACGACGGAACGGGAACGGGCGGAACTCTCCTGAAAAAATGTAATCCGCCGACGATCGAAGAACATTGCGTGACAAATGTTACGTCGTTAAAAAGATTTTTCTGGGTCAGTTATAAGGTCAAACAGGACGGAACTTTGGTTCGGATTTTATACGGCAACAACACCGGCAAGCCCTCCGGCGAACAGATTCGTGAGCAACCGCTCGCCTATAACATCAAAGATCTGCAGTTCAAATATCTACTGGAAAACGGAGTCGTCACCGACAACCCGATCGCCGGTCCCGATGGCGTCGCCGGAACGAGCGATGACCGACCGACCGATTTTAATCTGATCAGACAGGTTTCGGTAAAAATTACGGTTCAATCAACTGAATTAGATGAGCAGACGAAAAAACCGGAAACGATCGTACTGGACGCGACATTTAGCGTCAGAAATCTGCAGTATGATGCCGGTTAAAAAAAGCTTGTAAATCCAAAAGGAAGTTTGTTATGAGAAGAAAAGAATTACAAAAAAATAACGAAAAAAATGCCGGACAAAACGGCTCGGCGATTGTCGTAGCATTGTTGATTATGGTGCTTTTACTGGGGTTTGTAGCTTTGGCTGTTTCCCGGACATCGAATGAAACGGTCGCTTCCGCCAACGATGCGGCCGAAACAAAAGCATTTGAAGCGGCTCAGGCGAGTCTCGAAATCATGACTCATAACTTCGATAAGATTTTTGATTACAAACTAAATCCGGACAGTGCGGATCTGGCCAGAATCAAGACGCAATATCCCGATGGATTTACAAATGAATACCAGTTTTCCCAGAATATCCAACAAACCCAGACGGCTCAACAGGTCGTGATGACCGGACAGCAATTTCAAGGCTTAAACGCTTTACGGGATGAATGGCAGATTGATTCCATCGCCACTGACCAATTCGACGGCGTTGAGGTGGCGTTGAGAAGAAGATTTTTCAATAACCGCATTCCTATTTTCCAGTTCGGAATCTTTTATGAGGACGATCTTGAATTTCACCCGGGGCCGCGTTTTGATTTCGGCGGGCGGGTTCATTCAAACAGACATTTGTTCCTGAAAGCAAATTCCTTATATTTTTCTTCAAAAGTTACGTCAACCGGAGAAATCTTTACCGATGTGATGAGAAACGGCGATAGCACCGGAAGTTATGTCAACAACATCAGGATTAAAAATGCCGCCGGCTCATACGTGGCACTCAACTACGATATGGGAAGCGTATTGAACTCCGTCAGTAACGGTACACCGGTGATCAATGAAACTGATATGCCGGTAGCTTATGCCAATGCCAATTGGGCATCAAATGCCGCTCTTTTCCAGGGAAATCTTTTGGCCAGACAAAAGAAACTGGATCTGCCGCTAAAAATTTCCAGCCGTTTGAACAATAATGAACTTGACTATATTGAACTGGTCAAACGCGGCATCAATGTCGGTGATCTGTACAATGACGGAACCGGAATTGTAACCGCAGTTCCGCCGAATAAAGCCGATTCGATCATCACTGCCCAGGAACGATTCTATAACAAAAAAGGAATGCGAATTTCACTGGCAGACAGCAAAGCCAGACTTCCGGGATGTGCATCCGGAACGGGCAACACGCCCGTTTTAACCCCGTGCGGCATCCGTCTCGATGGTAATAAGACCGGCAACGGAACAAACGCCCCGATCGGAGAAGGAAAGGGTTACCGACCCCGCCAGATGAAAGACGGTTATCAGGCGACACAACTGAACGGTGAAAGATTCTACCGCGGAACCGGCACGGAAACCTGGATAAAAATCGAAACAATGGAATTCGATCCGGCTGTCAGTAAAGTTGTTGCAATTGATATTACCGAAGATATTTTGAGTTTGGGACTGACCGAACAAGCAAAAATTATCAACAGCAGCGGAACCAGATTTGCGATACAAGGAAGTTATCACTCAAATAATACCGATTCCCGCTCCATCGTTAAATTACAACGGTTTATCATTCCGGGCGGCAAGTTCGGTGTCAGTAATTCGGTTTATATATCGGATGCAACCTGGGGCGGAACGGAATATAATTTTATTGTGACCGATTCCGATTCGGGGTCTGTAGATAACGGCACCTTCGGCAATTTCAGCGGAGATCATCCCGATCATAAAAAAACTGCGATCGTTGACGGTTACACCAATCCGAAGATCGTTGCCTTCCCGATAAAATTCTTTGATCCGCGAGAGGGTATTTATAACGATGATATAAATTTAGGCTCAACATACGGAAGTAATATTCCCTGGGCCGGAGTAATGAGCGTCGTTGATATTGACATTTCCAATCTCAAAAAATTCCTCGACGGCGATTATAATGCCTATCTGCCGGACGGTACGCTTTTCCACGCCGCCAACGGCAGAAGTCTCAGAAATACGGACATTCCCAATGCGAATGGTTGGGTTCTATACTTTTCAGACCGCCGCGGTGATCACGATTTTGACGGCGAATACGATATGGAAGACATCTACGGCAATAACGACGGCATATTGCAGTTTGGCGAAGATGTCAATAACAACGGAACGTTGGAGCGGGATTTTTTCTACGAAGCTCCGAAATACACAGGCTTTGGCAGTTCCGTTGCGAAAGAAATCGCCGCCACCATAGACCATACCTTCTACCGCCGAGCCGTCCGTCTGATCAACGGTGAACGAATTCCGGGAATTTATGACAGCGGATCGCCGAATAACACACGGGGGTTCACATTTTCATCGGAAAACGGTGTTTATGTTTTAGGCAATTACAACGCGACCGGAATTTCCACCGTCGGAGACCCGACACCGTCGGCAAATTATCTTCCCCAAAATTCCGCCTCTCATGTTCCCGCTTCGATTATCGGCGATGCCGTCACAATTCTTTCCAGAAATTGGACGGACGGAAACGGTTTTAAGAACGCATTTAACAAAGGTAACAGAGATGCAACGGAAACGACCGTCCGGTTTGCGATGCTGGCCGGCGATGCCCGCTCCAGTTTGATCGAACCCGGTGAACCGAATCAGGGCGGAGGCGATATTCAGTTAACGGGAGGCGTTCACAATTTCAAAAGATTCATCGAAGATTGGGGCGGCCGCAGGTTGAATTACGCCGGCTCTTTGATCAATCTGTATAATTCCCGCAACAACAATGCCGCCTTTAAGTGCTGTTCAAAAGTTTACCAGCCGCCGACACGGAATTGGGTTTTTGATGCGACATTTCTCGATCCCAACCGGCTCCCGCCGGGAACACCTTTTTTCCAGACTCTTCAGCTGACGGGTTTCCAAAGAGTCAACTAGAAAGAGACAAAAAAAGTAAAAAAGCCGGACGATTAAATGTTTTTTTAATCGTCCGGCTTTTTCCTGGAAAACGGCGTCGGCAGGAACAATAAATCTATTTAAACGTATAAAGTTTGGGGAGAATTGATTTATTGTATTATAATATTCGCTGAAAACCTCTGATGAAAGATTTGTTACTTCAAAATTGCCGGCTCGACGGCAGATACGACATCCGCGAAAGATTAGGCCGCGGAAGCTATGCCGAAATTTATGTCGCCGAAGATACTCTCGCTTCACCTCAATCACCGCATCGAACGGTTGTTATCAAAGCCCTTAACGTCTTTATGCAGAACGATTTGGATATTGATCTCGAGCGGACTTTAGTGGAAAATTTTCAGAACGAAGCGATTGCCCTCGACCGTGTTCGCCATCCGAATATCATCAGCCGGCTCGGACACGGCACGGCTCAGGATCTGCGGGGAACGGTTTTTCATTATCTCGTTTTGGAATATCTTTCGGGCGGCGATCTGGCCCGTTTTTGCCGCGAGAACAATTTGGAGATCTTTCAGGCTCTGAACTACATCGAGCAGGTTTGTGCCGGATTAAACAACGCCCATAAAAACGAGGTCATCCACCGCGACATCAAACCGCAGAATCTTCTTTTAACCAGCGATCACAAGATCGTCAAAATTGCCGATTTCGGCGTCGCCCGGGTTACGAAGGGAGATTCGCCGATCACCAGAGTCGGAACAAACATCTATGCACCGCCCGAACACAGTCCGATGTTTTCGGGCAACACGGGAAATCTGGTTTTTACGGAACTGACGCCCGCCGCCGATGTCTATTCGCTGGCAAAATCGGCGTATGTTCTGATCACGGGCGAATCGCCGAGATTTTTTGCCAATCAGCCGATCACGGAACTACCGCACGCGATGCGGCAGAAAGCCTGGGCCGGGGATCTCGTTAAAATTTTGAATAAAGCGACGCAAAATGACGCCCGCGAGCGTTTTCAAACAGTCAATGAATTCTGGAAGAACCTGTCGGAATTAAATATTTCAAGCGAAACCAAGAGCATCAATGTCGGCACAAGAGTTACTTCAAGACTCCACACCGTTCCGCAGGCACATATCGCCAAAGGTTATACGCCAAACGCCCCGGTCAAACCCGCATTTAACACATCGAGAGAGTTAAAGTTAAAGGAAGCTTTGCCGAATAAACCTCTGGTGGTTGATATTCCGGAGGCGAAACCGCATCCGTATCCGCCGGCGATGCCCGCGAATACTAAGATTGACCCGAATCTTCCGGTCGTCGAACAACTCAAACAAGCCCATGAGCTGGAGGATACGGTCAAACCGAAGCGGAAAAGAAAATGGCTGCGGGTGGCGGCGACGTTTTTAATACTTGTCGGACTTTTTGCGGGAAGCCTGTACGCGACCTATAATTATCTACTGGGACGCGGTGTTTTATCGGGTTCCGGCAGTTTTTCTTCACAAAAAACAGGTATTGCGATCAGCGATGTCAATTTGCGTTCCGTGCCGACTTCGTTAAATAATGAACCGATCGGTTTGGTGACCAAAGATTCAAAGGTCAGGATTGTCAAAACCGAAGATAATTGGTATGAAGTTGTTATTGTCGAACACGCCCGGCCGAAAACAGACCCCGACGATGCAGACCGTGGTTGGGCATACGGGAAATATATAAAGATTGACGAATAGGAGAATTTTGTGAGCGTTTTAGATAAGGTAAGACGTTGGATTGACGGTGAAAGTGCCGAGTTGGTTTTGGAAGAGGCCGCTCGTGATGCCCAGGTCAAACCGCGGAGCAAGGCGGAAGAGTTCATCGTTAAAATAGCCCGGGCGGTCGAAGAGGTGATGCAGAATGAAATGGTGCCTCTGCCGCAAGGTACGGCGATCATTCCGACCGAATACATAATTTTCCTGAGCGAAGAAGACGACAAAGAATGGCAAGGGGCGAAACGCCGCGGTCTCGAACAAGGTCTCTACCACGTTTTGGCGGAACGAGCCAAAGAAATTGCCGGAAAGAAAAAGTTAGAAACCCAATCGTTTGCCGTCGAGTTGAGGGTGGACGGGACGCTTGAAAAAGAGGACATCCGCGTTCAGCACAGCTGGGAAGATTCTTCGAGTAACAAAACGGGCGTTCTGGCGAGAAAAAAACCGCAGAGTAAACCGCCGACACCCTTTAAACAAAATCAGAATCAACCGAACCGGAATTTTCAAAATCAGACCAATCAAAATTTACCAAATCAACCGAACCAAAACTTTCCTCAACAAAACAACCAAAACACGATTCCGAGCCAGAATCCAAATATCCAACCACCTAATTTTACGCAGTTTCCTTCGGCGAATTTCGATCAACAAAATGCACATCAGCAGGTGACGCCGCTCGATTCCGAAAATGAAGGTGAAGAAATGACGGCCGTCAGCCCGCGTTCGAAAGCTCTTTTTTATCTGGAAATCTGGCGGGGCGGCGTGCGGCAAAATCTGCTTCCGATCTATCAAAACGAAATCGTCATCGGACGCGGTTCAAAATCCAAACCCGTTGATATAACGCTCGCCGGAGACCCCGAAATCAGCCGCCGTCATTTGCTTCTGATACTTGATCGCACGGGAAACTATTCAATTATCAATGAAGGTAGAAACCCCGCTATGCTGAACAACACCGAGTTGCCCATCGGTCAAAGAATCAGCGTTTCGCCGGGCCAACCCGTTGTCATCTGCAGTTATATGATCCGAATCCAGCCATAATTGCTCGATTTTTTTTACAAAAAAAGGCCTGCCGTTTTTCTAAAAACGGCAGGCCTTTGAATTTATTGTGAAAAGTCTTACTTAACTTTCAATGTCGGATCGCCGAGCAAAGCCCAGGAAAGTCTTACATCCCGGCCACCGTTAAGATTGGCTTTGGCATCTTTGACCAAATCGCCGATTCTGATCATATTCGGATTGGTGCCGAGTTGGTTGAAAAATCTGGATGCCAGAATTTCCTGCACATCGGGCGTTGTTTGACCGGCTGATGCCCACACCACAACCGCTCCTTTTTCCGGCGTTTTGAGGAGAACTTCGCTCAAACTGTCAACCTGGGGCCGGATGAAATATCCGTTCAGGCAGGTCAGCATCGTGAAAATTGACAAATTATTCTGATTTGTCAGCGTCGGCACGTCTCCGGTGTGAAAGAAGGAAGAATTCACCCAGGCACCGGCATTGCCGTGTCCCGAATAATTGACTATGTATTTTCCGGAATTCATCGCATTTAACAAGACGGTTTTTGCATCTGTCTGACCGCGGTTGACATAGGTTTTGGGAATTGATGCCGGCAGTTGGTTTGATACCCTCACACATTTTCCTTCAAAATCATAACCGTTCGGCAAATCGCTCGCACATAATGCTCCGCGGCCCCAGGCGGTCGGAAGGGTTGATTCAAAATCGTTGACCTTGCTCAAAACAGTTGTAATTTCCTGCGGATTTCTGGCCGGAATTCTCCCGATCGCAATCTCCGCCAAACCGTCATTGTCAAAATCGGCCATCCCTTCATCACTTCCGGTTTCTTCATACTGCGTATCAATAAACTGCATCGGCACGAAGCTGTCGCCGCCGGTTCCCGTGTAATTTTTCGGATCATAACTGGCATCGCCCATCAAGAGAATATAATCCGGCGGGTCAGACCGGTTATTTTTCGCGTACTGGAGAAAATTTTTGATGGCCCGTGAACCTTTGACACCGTAATCAAACTCGTCATAAACATCTTCGACGTCCATAACCTCAACCGTCAAACCGTCGTTCTGCCGATACGCCGCCCAGGCGTTTGATTCCGTCAGCCAATCCCGATGCGTGATGATTATGAGATCGGCCGCATTGGTCGGTTCACCGATGGTGGAAGGATGATTCTGAACGATTGAACTAACCTGCTTTAAGGCGGAATCCTCGACGGCAAACATCTGCCGCGTGCGGTTGGCCGGAATATGGACATTATATTCAGTTCCCTGTTTGTTCGCCGGTTCAACCGTTACGTTTGTGATAAGTTCCGGTTCGTTCTGATAGGTCGTATCAAAAATCCGCACATTTGGCGATGTAAAACCCGAAACGTTGGTCACATTCATATTGCGTGTATAAAACGGAAGCTGATTCTGAATGGCTTTGTAAAATCTTTTATAATCAACTCTGAAGCTTGAAACCAAATTTATGTCCGAAGCGTTGAGCGGAAGAAATTCAAGTGTGTTCGTTCCGTTTTGCAACAATGAGATCGGCACATCGAAGTTTCCCGTAAAAAGATTACGATTACTTCCGCCGATAACTCCGAGTATCTCGCCGTTTAATTTGACTTGAACCTGATGAGCTACCAGGGTCAACCCCTGAAGTTCAACGAAAAGCTTGGATTTTTGTGTTGAAAAATCCATTCCGTCAACCTCAAAATTGACGATTCCCGGAGCGGTCGGGGTCATCACCGCACCGTAAAAGTTCTCTCTTTCACCATTTAGGATCGTCGAAGTATAAACCGCCCGATCTCTTCGCTTAAATGTATAGTCATAATGCGGAGCAACGACAAATCCGCCGACCCGCCGTCGAAATGTGTCGGCGATACGCTTTCCGGGTTGCGGTCCGTTGATCAGAAAATAGATACCGGTTTCGCTGTCAATCGTATCAACGGCTTTGCCGTAAAATTCGATGTGACTTCCCGCAACGACATTGATTGCCTGCTGTATTCCGTTCAAATAGAGCTGCCAATTGGTCGGATCCGTATTTGTATCGAATCCGCCGGTCTGAAGTTCGGAAACCGTCACGCGGTAAAAACCTTCGGATTTTACGCCGATCTTGACACCGGGTTGGGCCGCCAC
>JBGTRS010000053.1:11950-14375 GCA_041940665.1 Pyrinomonadaceae bacterium
TGCTTCGATTTCCCTTTTCAAACCTGCCGGTAAATTCGGATTTTTCTCGATCTTGACGGGATACGCCTCCCGCATTGATCTCTGCAGCTCCTGCGAAGAAGCACCGCCGAGGCCTTTCAAATTGCTTTCAAATTTTGTGTAAAACTTCCCGGTTGAAGTATTTCTTCCGCTGATGGTAAATGTTTCAATGCGGTATGCCGAATTGAATGTTCCTTGTGTGTCAAAAAATGTATAAACATTTCCCTGTTTGAAATCATTACCGAAACGCAGATATGTGCCGGGAACTATATTGAAATTTACTTTAACGGATTTGTTATTATCGATCCGGAAGATATTAAAACCCAGATTCTCATCTTCAGATTCCGTCGTCCATCTGATCAAAACACCGTTGCCGTCTGAAAAGGCTTCCGCCCGGCTGAAACTTACGGATTCCGTTTTTGTGAATTCCGCCGGACGTTTTTGAAATTTATTTTGTTTATTAAATTGGGCAATAACGGATGAAGCCGTAAAATTGACCAGCATCAAAAATACGATTGAGCATAAAATCTTTTTCATAATTGGTTACTCCGAATAAATCGAACAACAATCCCGAGATTATTGTTTCAGGGGCGTTTTGCAATTGGGTGACAGGGCTTATATTTAAAATTTATATTATTTATAAACTTTTTGCCAAGAAATTTCTTATATTGTTTTTTTTATAAAGTCTAAATTGCAGGCTTATTTCATTATAATTAAAAAAATTTCCAGCTTTATTCCAACATTAAAAAATAATGCTGTATATTTATTATGGTAAAAATGGACAATAAATTACAAGATTTTATGAAAAATATAGCAAAAAATGTGAAAATTTTTGTAATTTTCACAATAATGTCAGCATTTTTGATAATCCCGCACGAAACCCGGGCCGCCTGGGGCGAGCCGGTTCGCGGAAAAAATGCGATGGTCGCCTCTCAACACGAACTCGCATCAAAGATCGGCGTTGAGATTATGAAAAAAGGCGGAAATGCCGTTGATGCGGCGATTGCCGTCGGTTTGGCTCTGGCGGTCGTCTATCCGGAAGCCGGAAACCTGGGCGGCGGCGGGTTTATGGTCATCAGGCTGAAGGACGGCACGACCACCGCCATCGATTACCGCGAAATGGCTCCCGCGAAAGCCACCCGGGATATTTACGTCAACGACAAAGGCGAAGTCATCCGCGGCGAAGGCGGTTCGGTCATCGGCTATCGGGCCGCCGGAGTTCCGGGAACGCCCGCCGGTTTCGATTACGCTCATAAAAAATACGGCTCGGGGAAAATCAGTTGGAAAGAACTGGTCGAACCGGCCAGAAAACTAGCCCAGGACGGTTATGTTTTAAGCTACCGACTCGCCGAACTTTTTAAAGATTACAAAGACCAATTGGGTCAATATGAAGACAGCAAACGAATTTTCTTAAACAACGGAAAATTTTTCGAAGAGGGCGATCTCTTTAACCAACCCGATCTGGCTCAAACTCTCGCCCGGATGCAAAAGCACGGAGCGAGGGAATTTTACGAAGGCAAGACCGCCCAACTTATTGATGCCGATATGAAACGCAATAACGGCTTGATAACCTTGCAGGATTTGAAAAATTATAAGGTCAAGGAAAGAGTTCCCGTTCGCGGAAATTACCGCGGACACGAGATCATTTCGATGCCGCCGCCGTCTTCGGGCGGGATCGTTTTGCTTCAGGTATTAAATATGCTCGAACCATACGATCTCGACAAAATGGGGCACGATTCCGCCGCTAAATATCATCTGCTCACCGAAGCTCTGCGGAGAGCCTTCGCCGACCGGGCCGAATATATGGGCGATCCCGATTTTTCCGACATACCGACGGCCAGATTGATCGATAAAAAATATGCACTCGAAAGAAGCAAATCGATCAAAAAGGAAAAAGCCTCGAACAGTAAGGATATAAAGTTCGGCGAAATTGCCGGCAAGGAATCATTGGATACGACGCATTACACCGTCGTTGACAAAGACGGCATCGTCGTTTCCAACACATACACGATCAACAATCTCTACGGTTCGATGGTAACGGCCAAAGGCACGGGCGTTTTGCTCAACGACGAGATGGATGATTTTTCCGCCCAGCCCGGTAAACCGAATCTGTTCGGACTGGTGCAGGGCGAACGAAACGCCGTCGGTGCGAAAAAACGTCCGCTTTCTTCGATGACGCCGACTATCGTCCTGAACAAAGACGGTACCTTCTGGTTTGCCGTCGGGGCGAGAGGCGGCCCCCGCATCATCACGGCCGTTCTGCAATCGGTGATAAATATGGTTGACCATAGAATGAACATCCAGGAAGCGATCGAAACCGCTCATCTTGCGATGCGAGCCGGCGTTGATTGGCTCGAAGCGGGCACGCCGCTCATTCTGGCTGAAGGACTGCGTGGCGTTCGCGCAT
>JBGTRS010000054.1:0-14274 GCA_041940665.1 Pyrinomonadaceae bacterium
AAGCAAAATCGGCGGCGGCTCAAAGCACGAATCCTTTTTCGGCGGCAATTGATGCCGGTAAAGAGGCTTACCGGGAAGAAAAACGCAGAAATGAATCCAAAGCTATCACCGAAGGCCGTCCGAGCTATCCGGTCGGCGACGAAGAGGTTTTGGAAGTTCCCGAAGAAGAAAAAAAAGATAAAGAATAAGTTATGGAATTTAGCGACATACAAGTTTGGATTATCACAATTGCGTCGAGCATTATCGCTATTTGCTTTATTGCGATGGCGGTTGCTTTAATCGGCATTTTGCTTGTCGTTAAACGAGTGATTGGAACGGTTAATCGCCTAGAAGAAAAAGTTGATCCTTTGATTACACAAGTAAATCAGATCAGCGTGCAGGGCAAGGAAATTTCCGTCCAGTTTAACGAGATGTCGGGGAACCTTTCGACGGCGACAAAGTATTTTGCCGAATCTGCCGGGTTGATTAAACAGGAAGTTGCCGAACTTAAACAACTCGTCGGCGAAACGGCTGATACGGCGAAGGATAAAGTTGCTCTCGTCAGTCAGACAATTGACCGGACCCAGACGCAGGTCACGACAACTGCTGATTTTATACAGGAAAAGGTTGTTCAACCGGCGGCGGAAATTGCCGCGATTATGGCTGGTGTGAGGAAGGGTTTAGAGGTTCTGTTCGCACCCTCGCCGAAGCGGATCGACCGTGCCTATCACGAAGATGAAATGTTTATCGGCTAAGGTTTAATTATTTCAATACAAACGGGCGATTTCTCAAATCGCCTTTTTTTATGAAAAATTTCCGGTTTATAAAGTTTCCGGAATTATTTTTAGTGAAATGAAGTTTCCAGAAGGCTTTCTTGAAAAAGTTTATTCAAAGCCATCGTCACAACTTTTTCGCTGACGGAAACGCCGAGTTCTTCGCCCATTTCGCGGGCTATTTGAATCTCATCTTTTTGTCCGTCGCATTTTTCCCAAACATAAGCGGAGGTCGGATTGAGATAGATCATTCGGTGGCTGACCAAATCCTCGATAAAAAGTTCTCCGGTGTCTTTCTGAACTACTAAATTTTCTTTTCTTGCAATCGGTTTCATAATTTTTTTACTCCAATTAGAAATAATTGCCGTTGGCGGCAGAATTACTTTGGGCAAAGCCCGTGCCAAATTGTAAAAATGTCATTTAGTATTGATTTTATTGGGTGCAATGTGTTTTTAAGCAGATTTCAGATAATAAATCCAAAACATCAAAATCGGTCAGATTGACCGATTTTGATGTTTTGTCCTTCATTTTTGAAGTTAAAATATGGAGGCGGCGAGAATCGAACTCGCATCCAAAGGTTGCGACCAGTGAACTCTACACGCTTAGTTAATTCACTCAAATCTCATCTGCTTTGAGGATGTGAATTAACAAGAACTCAAAACAGACCAGCCTGACTAAAATTTCGCTCGCGTTTGCAGACGGAAAACGCGAACTAGCTTGAACTGGTGTGCTGCCCCGATGGCTCGCTTCAAGCGGACTTGCCAAAGGGACATCGCTGTAGCTAATTATTCAATTAGGCAGCGAGAGCTAATTCTTGATTAGAGTTAGCATTTGTTTTCTCTTTCAGAATTATTAACGAGCTACCGAAAGAACGCCCGACGTGACATCCAAAGATCTATACAAGCCCCTGTCGAAGCCTGTCGCCCCCGAAAGGTCTGATTATTATACCGCTTTATTTCAAAAAGAAAAAGCGTAATCTTACGATGCAAAATACGCTTTTCCCGTTGACCGCTCTTTTTTATTTAAATTCTACATATAGGTTATATTCAGCCAGCCGCTTAATTTGCCGGTTGTGCCGATCGGATTATAAGCAGTGACATTACTTGATTTAACCTCGACCACACCGTACCAAGGGTCAAGACAGACGATCGTTCCGTCCTCATAAACACGCCGGACGAGCGAAAAATGTCCGCCTGTTGTCCAGGCTATATGAGCAATTGTCGGTGTTCTATCTTTAACATAATGTTTCAGATAGCTGTATATTTTATTATCCGGTATATCCACGCATTTGTAGGTTCTAACACCAATGGCGTTCAGGACGTGCGTCAGATTATCCGCTCTCGTTCCGCCTTTTGCCGTCCATCTTCCTTCATAATCCTGCGATATTTCCCTTGCTCTTTTTTCCGGGTCAACCATACATTTCAATTTGTAGAAACTTTCCGCCATTGCCACACAAGCCGGTCCGCACGACATCGCTAATTCCTGAAACAGCATATAATGCGAGTTTCCCTTGCTGTCGGAAACAAATTTTGCCATTCCTTTATCTTCGGGGTATCCCATTCTTTATAACTTTCTCCTTCATAAAATTTTCACTTAGATGACGCCGCCGAAGGATAAATTTGCGAAATACAAAAGAAGCGGAATGCCGTTATTGAAAACCGCATCCCGCTTTTTATATGTATCAAAAAGACTTTGAAGAAGGATTACCAGACTACTTCAATTTCATATTCATCATCTCCGCCGCGCGGATCGAAGATTCTGATGACCGCCGTATAATCGTTTTGGATCGAAGGCTGTTCAATCACATTAACGGTTCCGCGTCCGTCTTTTTTATTGACACGCACCGTGCCGTTGCGGGCGGCGAGATAACCGCTCAGATCACTTCTGAGTACGGTCAAACCGCTGCCGGTCCGGTCAACCGCTTCGGCATAATCTCCCGAGATGATAATATCTACGGTCGCATCAACCTTTCCACGCCAGGTCAATCGGCCCGGACTGTAAGATTCTTGAACATTGGAAGCCTGCCATCTGATCTGCAAATTGTAATTGTCGTCACTGCGTTTGTCGTCATAAATTTCGATAATCGCCGTGTAATTATTGTTTCGATTGGGCTGTTGCATAATGCGGACGTCACCGCGTCCGTCGAGTTTTATGACCGAAACGGTCGCATTGCGACGCGGCAGAACACCCTGCAGATTGTGATAGACGTTTGAAAGTCTTCCGGCAAGCTGTTTGGTTTGAACGTCATCGCCTTGCAGAACTATCTGAACACGGTTATCAACTCTTCCGTTCCAGGTCAGAGTTCCGGTGGCCGTTCCGCGACGATTGTTTCCTCTGTTCGGAAAAGGATTGGTCGGGTTGTTCCCGACCGGCGTGTCGTATTGCCTTGGCCGGTTGTCGTAGCCGTCGTAATAGCCTTTCTGATAAAAGGCTTCGTAGATGCGTTCGTATCTCCCTTCATAGCGGGCGGGCAGACGCGAAATCCGGCGGTTGCGGTCGTCTTCACCGTATCTGTAGCCGACGTCATACGCATCTTTTTGATCGTTCGTCCAATTTTGATAAGGGCGAACGCTTCGGTATCCGTCCTCATAACCGCTTCGGTAAAACGATTCGTATTGATTTTCATATTTACTGCGATATCGTTTGTGGTCATTATCGCGATTACTCTTAGCGTCCTCCGCACCATCCTGAAAACCTTCTTCAAAATATCCGCATTTGATCGGCGAAAGTCTCGCTTTATCGCATTGCGGAAAGTTGTTTCTAACGGTCGAGTTAAACTGAGCCGAAACCGTCTGGCTTACAAAACCAACCACACCGAGTATCATTAAAAACGAAATTATATTTTTTATTTTCATAGTTTTTTTTAATTTTAAGGGGCAATGTTGTTACTTTTGCTGACTTTAACGCAAGACCTTTTCCGGCGTTATTTTATGGAGGCAGAAAAAAAACGGGATGAGAACGCCTTAAGTAGTTTGATATTTTGAAGAATAATTCATAATCAATCTTGAAAAAAGCGTTTCGTCCCGTTCTTAAACTTGGCGGCTTATTTAAGCCGATTGATTTATTTGAAGCGAGCGAACCATATCGTTAAATGCTCTGTTGTAACGGTAGCTTTCGCTTTGCGGAGCAACTCCGATCACATATAACAGACTGCCGTTTCTAAGTTGCGTCGTGTAAATTATCGCGTATTCGGTTTGTCCCGTAACCGGTGAACGTCCCGAAAGTCTTGTCGCATACGCCGTTCGGCCGTCTAAAGAAAATCTCGAATAGCCGGTCGTCTGACGCAAATAGCTGTTGGCCTGCAAGATTCCTTTTACATATTCCTCGGTCGCATTTGCCAAACTTCTCTGATTCGTATTATACAAACCGATCGTTGCACCATGCGTAATTCCCTGATTTCCGTAAGCACCGTCGGGAGCAAACCAAATATCGTTTTGTCCCGGAAATTGTTTCCAGTTTGACGGAACACTGACACGGAACAAATCGCCGCCTTGATATGTCTGCGTTCGTGATGACGGCAACGGTACATTTCTCGCATATCGGCCTTGGGTCATTCCCGTCGAACCGCCGCCCGTATTTTGATTTCTTTGAGCATCGCGTTCGATCTCGGCCATCGTTCTGGCTTGCGGCATTGATTGGAGTTTTTCCTTAACCCGTGCAAATTCTCTCGTATATTTGATCGGATTCGGTGAAACCCTCAAAAGTTCGGCTTCGCGATTGATCGTTTGGTATCTGTTCTCGGGATTCGGGTGACTACTTAACCATTCGGGAGCCCGGCTTCCGCCACTTTGTGAAGAAATCGTTCGGAACATATTGGCCAGATCACGCGGATCATAACCGGCATTGGCCAAAATTCTCGCCCCCAAAATATCGGCCTGAGTTTCGTATCGGCGGCTGTAACGCAACTGATAACCGGCGGCAAAGATCGCTCCCAATTGAGCTCCGGCCTGGCCGCCAAGGATCGCTCCGCCTAAAATTGCTCCGATTCCTAATATCTGGTTTTTAAGACTCGATTGTTCGGTGGCCTGGGCCGTTCCGTGTCTCAGCGCGACGTGAGCAATCTCGTGTGCCATGACGCCAGCCATTTCACCTTCATTTTTTGCGGCTTCGATCATCCCGCGATTAACATACATCGGACCGCCCGGAAGTGCGAAAGCATTGATGTCTCTCGCATTGACGATCTTGAAACGATATCTGAATTTAGATTCCTGAAACTCATCGGGAATTGCATTAACCAGTCTTCGGCCGACATCTTCGACATAATTGGTTGACTCACGGTCGCTCAAAATCGGAAACTCATTCTCGACCTTTGCCGAATATTCGTTACCGATCTTCACATCGTCCTCTACCTTATATTTATTTTTCGGCATATCAATTCTGGTTTGTGATAATGCCGCAACCGGCATCATCAACATAACCCAAACCAAAACAAATGCCGAGATTTGTCGTCGCAAATTAATTTTTCTCATCATCTCCTCCCGAAGTTTGTTAATCATATTAATAATTTTTTATGCAGTAATAGTTTATTCAATAAAGGGGGAATAGGCAATTATTATGCCCGACATGCATTTTTATGATGATTGGCGGGGAAGTTCACGTTCGCTCAAAACGTTTAAAGGCAAGTAAAAAAGGGTAAAGTTATGTAAAGAGAAAAATATCCGGCCGAAAAATCTCACCGGAATTTTCCGTTAAATCGCAACGGAAAAAGTTCCGGGATACCCCAAAAAGAAATATGAGTGTCCTGTTTTAATGCGAACTTGAAGCTTCATTTACACTCACGATCGGAAGCGTATATGAATGATCTTTTGATGAAACAGGCTCCAAAACCTCTCTGATCCTCCTCAACAAAGGCAAAAGTTCTCTCGAATCAAACTTTTCAGAATGATTCTTTTCCACCAACACGGCAAACGCCAAATCGTTTCCCAAATCATTAACTAGATCCATTTTATTTTCTCTTGATATGTAATTTTTGGACTATCTTCCAAATCTAAGCACAATTGGGGGTTGCAATTCTTAATGAACTTAAATCTGAAATTTTAATGCAAACGAAAATTGTATATCCGATATGTTAGAACAATGTTACCGAAATGTTAAATCTACATCGAAAAAAACTGCCTCTCCGAAAAATTTAAGTATAATTTAACAATTGCAGGACTAATATAATCTATAATCAAAAACTTATGTTCGTCTGAAACCGTGCAAAAAAGTCTTGCTTAATCTATGTCAAAAAACATTTTAGAGATTTGGTTTTGAATATAAAATTTCAATCCTAAAATCTTATTTTGTGTTTTTATGAAGTTTAAGGACGAGAAAATTATTTTGATTAGTCGGATGAGTTTTTTGTGTTACACACATCAATTCAGGAGATTCAATAATAAACAATGAAACATTTTACGAGAAATTTATTTTTAACGATTTTGGTTGTGACGGTCGCCTTCGGCTTAGCCTGCAGCGGCGAACCGATCGGAGATAGCAACGGCGGCTCGACGACCGATGCGGGCGGAACGATAAAACTGCAAGGCTCGGGAGCCAGTTTTCCGAAACCGATCTATGAAAAATGGGTGAACGAATATCAAAAAGTAAATCCCAATATCAGGATTGATTATCAGTCAACCGGTTCGGGGGCGGGACAAAAGGCGATCATCGAAAAAACGGTTGATTTCGGTGCTTCGGACGATCCGATGGAAGATGTAGATATGCAGAAAGCCGACAGCGAACTGATTCATATTCCGACCGTATTGGGGGCGGTCGTCATGACCTATAATCTCGAAGGCGTTGACAAACAACTCAAACTTACGCCGGAAGTTATCGCCGGAATTTATATGGGCGACATTAAAAAATGGAACGATCCGAAGATCAAAGCCGATAACGCGGATGTAAATCTTCCCGATGCGGATATTCTTCCCGTCTATCGTGCCGATTCGAGCGGCACGACCGCCGTTTTCACGGATTATCTTTCAAAGACCGTTCCGGCATTTAAGGAAAAAGTCGGACCGAGCAAACAGCCGAATTGGGTGAAAGGCGTCGGCACGGGAGCTCCGCGAAACGACGGCGTCATGGGACAGGTCAAACAAACGCCGAACACGATCGGTTATGTCGAGATCGCTTTTGCCAAAGCCAATAATCTGCCGATCGCTCTGATCAAAAACAAAGCCGGAAATTTTGTTGATGCTTCGATCGAAAATATTTCCGCGGCGGCGGCCGGTGCGGTCAAAGATATGCCCGAGGATATGCGTGTCAAGATCACCGATGCGGAAGGCGACAACACCTATCCGATCTCGAGTTTCACATATATTTTGGCTTACAAAGATCAGAAGGATGCGGCAAAAGGCAAGGCTCTGGTTGACTTTTTGTGGTGGGCGATTCACGATGGTTCACAATTTGCAAAAGATCTGCATTACGCACCTTTGCCGAAGGAAATGGTTGAAAAGGTTGAAGCCAAGATCAACTCGATTACGGCCGACGGCAAACCGCTTCGGGAAGGAGCAGCGGAAGCAAAAAAAGCGGGAGAATAAAGACCTTTGGCTAAAACGGGAACGATCGGAGACACGATTTTCCGAACCATCTTAATAATCTTCGCTTCGACGATCCTGCTGATCGTTGCGGCGATGATCTATATGATGACGGTCAATTCCCTGCCGACGATTCGGGAATTCGGTCTCAACTTTTTATTTTCGAGTGAATGGCAGCCGGCTTCGAGCGTTTTCGGAGCCTTGCCGTTTATTTACGGAACGATCGTTTCTTCATTAATCGCCTTGATCATCGCCGTCCCGATTTCGCTCGGCATTGCGATTTTTCTGGTCGAACAGGCACCGAAAAAGGTGGCGACGCCGATCGCTTTTCTGGTCGAACTGCTGGCGGCGATTCCTTCGGTCGTCTACGGCCTGTGGGGAATTTTCGTTCTTGCCCCGTTTATCCGAAATTATCTCGGCTGGTTTTTGCAGGAATACTTCGGTTTTATTCCGCTTTTTCAAGGCCGTCTGACGGGAATCGGAATGCTGACAGGCGGTGTGATTATGGCGATTATGGTGACGCCGATCATTACGGCGGTTGTCCGCGATGTGCTGGAAGTCGTCCCGACGACACAGCGAGAAGCGGCACTTGCCCTCGGTGCGACCAAATGGGAAACGACGAAAATCGTTCTGGGCAATGCGGCTTCGGGAATTGCCGGAGCGATCGTTCTGGGTTTGGGACGGGCGTTGGGCGAAACGATGGCGGTGACGATGGTCATCGGAAATTCACCGACGATTTCCGCGTCATTGTTTGAACCCGCCTACACGATCGCCTCCGTTCTCGCCGCCAATTTTGCCGAAGCGACCGATAAACTTTATTTGAGTGCCTTGATCGAAATGGGTCTGGTGCTTTTTCTTGTAACCTTTGTCGTCAACGGCTTTGCCAAACTTCTCGTTTCCAGAGTTGCCAGGGGATCGGGAACGGCGAAAGCTACTTAATTGAGTTCAGAATTTTGTGTTAAAGAAAAAACCAACTCTGAACCCTGAACTCTGAACTAGAAAGAAATGAGCGAATCAGTTCACAATCGCAGAAAACTCGTCAGTAGCATTATGACTACTTTAACGGCCGCCTGTGCGGTTTTCGCTATTACGATTCTGCTGATTATCCTCGTATACATTTCGGTTCGCGGAGTCGCGGCGATAAACTGGGAGTTTTTGACCGATACGCCGAAACCGGTCGGTGAAGGCGGCGGCATCGGAAACGCCATCGTCGGTTCGGCGATGATGACCCTGCTCGCCTCCGCCATCGGCTTGCCGATCGGCATCGGGGCGGGAATCTATCTGGCGGAATTCGGTGATAACTGGTATGGCAGTACGGTACGTTTTGTTTCCGATACGCTCATCGGCGTGCCTTCGATCATCGTCGGAATTTTTATATACACATTGGTCGTTCTGCCGATGGAAAGACAATCGGGCTTTGCGGGCGGTTTGGCTCTGGCAATAATTATGATTCCGATCGTTGCCCGCACGACGGAAGAGATGATCCGGCTGGTACCGAAATCTATGCGGGAAGGTGCGTTGGCACTCGGAGCTCCGCAATGGCGGGTCACCTGGAATATCGTTATGCCGGCGGCGGCTTCCGGTATTGCGACGGGAGCGATGCTCGCCATCGCCAGAATTTCCGGTGAAACCGCACCGCTTTTATTTACGGCCTTAAACAGCCGTTTTTATAATTATTTTCTCGACCAGCCGATGTCGTCGCTAACGGTGCAGATCTATAATTACGCGACGGGACCGTTCGAGGTCGAGCACCAGATGGCCTGGGCGGCGACGCTTATTTTGGTCGCACTTATTTTATTGATAAATATTTTGGTCAGATTTTTAACACGAAGGAAATATTGAAGAAGGTGTTGGATGTTAGATGTCAGAAATTAGTGAATTCTTACTAATTTCTGACATCTAACATCTTAAATCTTAAACAAAAATGGAAAGCAAGATCAGCATTTCAAATCTAGATTTTTATTACGGCAAGAATCAGGCACTTTTTGATGTCACGCTTGATGTTCCCGAACGCGAGGTGATGGCGTTTATCGGACCTTCCGGGTGCGGCAAGTCCACATTTTTGCGAACGCTGAACCGGATGAACGACACGATCCCGATCGCCAGGGTCGAAGGTACGGTTTTGATCGACGGCAAAGACATCTATGCTCCGAAAACCGATGTCGTCGCCC
Source organism: Pyrinomonadaceae bacterium (assembly GCA_041940665.1). GTDB lineage: Bacteria > Acidobacteriota > Blastocatellia > Pyrinomonadales > Pyrinomonadaceae > Aridibacter. The sequence goes on from JBGTRS010000054.1 coordinate 9,436, forward strand.
TTCGCCGCAAGGTCGGTATGGTTTTTCAAAAGTCGAATCCGTTCCCGAAATCTATTTTTGAAAACGTCGCCTACGGTATCCGCATCAACCGGATGCATTCGAACAAATCGGATCTGGAAGACAGAGTCGAAAAAGCCTTGAAAGACTCGGCTCTTTGGGATGAAGTGAAAGACCGCCTGCACACATCCGCTTTCGGGCTTTCGGGCGGCCAACAGCAGAGACTCTGTATCGCCAGAGCATTGGCGGTTCAGCCGGAAGTCATCTTGATGGACGAACCGGCGTCGGCACTCGACCCGATCGCGACGCAGAAGATCGAAGAACTCGTCGTCGAATTAAAAAAGGATTACACCATTGCCATCGTCACGCATAATATGCAACAGGCGGCTCGCGTTTCCGATAAAACCGCATTTTTTATGCTCGGCAAACTCATCGAAGTCAATCCGACTGACAAAATGTTCACAAATCCCGATGACAAATTGACGGAAGATTATATAACCGGCAGATTCGGCTAAGATTTTAATATTGTTATTTTATTAAAAACTGTATAATAGGAAAAAATGGAAAGAATTATTGACCAACAGTTAGATGTTTTGCGGGACAAACTTTTATTGCTCGGCGGAACGACCGAAAAGGCGGTTCATAGGGCGATGGAATCTCTGACCGAACGCGACAGCGAACTCGCCAAACGGGTTATCGAAGATGATAAATTCATCAATAAAATGGAACTGGAGATTGATCAGTTGAGCATCGAGATTCTCGCTCTTCAGCAACCCGCGGCATACGATCTGCGGTTTGTCATCTCGGTCGCCAAGATCACGCCCGTTCTCGAACGCATCGCCGATCACGCCGCCAACATCGCCGAAGCCGCCATCATCTTGAACAACGAACCCGAGATAAGAAATTACGTGGATTTTCCGAAAATGGCGGAAATTGCCGGCGAAATGCTCCAGAGTGCTCTGGATGCTTTTACGTCGGAAGACGCCGATCTTTCGCGGCAGGTCATCAAACGCGATAAGGAAATTGATAAAATCTATAACAAGGTTTTCACCGAGTTGATCGAAATGATGATCGAAAACCCCGAAACCACGACCGGTGCGGCACATCTGCTGTTCGTTGCCAAACATCTCGAAAGAATCGGCGATTACGTCAAGGACATCTGCGAACTGAACGTCTATCTGACCGAAGCCGCTTTTATCAAACACAAAAAAAGCCTCAAATAATTAAACGAAAAATCAAAGGCCCGCCGAAGATTCTACTTTTTCTTCGGCGGCTCTTTTTTGTCGCCCCAATAGAACGCCCGGACGACCAGCACATATACGAGAATCGAGATAAAACAGAAGATCAGAAAAAAGAGTATGATCTGAGCTAGAAAAGACATCTTTGAATTTTACTCCGAAAATTATTTTCGTTCAATCGGGACTTCTTCAAGCGTGCGGGTCGTATTTTCGACCACGCTCGCGGCAGGTTTTTGTTTGGGTTCTTCAAGTTGATTGGTGTCGGCGGGTTTGACGGCTTTCGGAATGTTCGTTTGAAACCCGAAATCATCCTCGGACTTTGGCGAACTACTACTGCCGGAAAGCTGTTTGATGAGCAGAAAGGAAATCCCGAAAACAGTTGCCAAAAACGCCAGCAAAATTATTATCAGCGGGGCTTCCTGAACCTTATTCTCGAGCAGAAGTTTGACCAAAAAGATAAAGCCGATGATGCCGCCGAGTCCGACAAAACCGATTGCCGTCGAGATATTCTGAGTTCGCGAACCGCTTTTTTCCTTTTCAAGATCAACGATTCTCGCTCCGCAGGAATTGCAGTAGTTCAAACCTTTTTTTATCTCATTTCCGCAACTTGAACAATACATATTTTATTTCTGCGGCTTGATCTTGTCTTCCAGCCAATCGGTCAGATCCTGCACCGTTTCGATATGGATCGGTTTCCCCTGCCATGCCTTTATAGCAAAAATAACAAGCATAATATGAGAAACCAACCAAAAGATGGTTGTAGCTACATCGCCCAGCTCAGTCCAGGAAAAAAAGCCCAATACTGCCAAAACGATCCAAACACCGATATTGGCGGCTAATCCCTGAGCGGCGTGGTAACGAATTTTCGGTTCACTTTTGGGAATGAGAATCAATTCGATAATTCCCGCCACGATTCCGATGACCGAAAAAGGAATATACGGCAACGCGGTCAGGATATTTTCGGGCAGACTGACGCTTCCGATATTAACCGATCTTTTTTCTTCATCTTCGGTTTTGACGAACCGATTCGGCTGATAGTTTGCGGGTTGATTCGCTTCATTCCCGAAAGTTGTCTGATATGCTTCAAACTCGGCATCATTAAATTTCCGCGTTTGGTCTTCCGTTTCGATCACATCTTTAAACTTCCGCGTCTTGCCTTTTTTCGTCTTCGGCAAAGCCACGGTTTCCAGTTCCTTCTGCGTCTCCCGGACCTTTTCGGGAAACTCCGGATCAAGCGGATTTGTATCGAATTTTTTTGCCATTGTTATAATTTCAAACGACATCTTATCAAATATTGTTCAATTATTCACGATTTACTATAGAAGTCACCCGTGTGATTCGGTAATTTTTTATCAACTTGAAAATTCCCCGGTAATTTTGTGAAAATTGTAAATATGAGAAAAACTTCAAGCGGGAAATTCTTAAAACTTATCTTTCTTTTGTTGGTAAGCAGTATGTTTCTTACAAACTGTCAGAATCCTTCAGTAAATTCTCAAACCAAAACGAAAAATTCAGCGGAAATCAAAATCAATATGAACAATAAAATCGAAACATTAGCAGACCTCAAATGGCAAAACAGAATCATTTTGGTCAAAGAAAAGGAATCCAGAGGCTTAACTCAACTACGGGAAAAAACCGAAGAAATCAAAGACAGAGACATAATTTGGTTTAGCTTGAAAGACGGAAAAATAGAAACAAATTTCGATGGCGATCTGCCGCAAAACTTCGCCGCTTATCTGTACAAAGAATACTTTGAGAAATTTGAAAAGTCCGTATTTTTGATTGGCAAAGACGGCACGATCAAATCAAAAAATGATGAATTGGATTTAAAAGATTATTTCAGACAAATTGATTCAATGCCGATGCGTCAGAGAGAAATGCGGGAAAGCAGCTGAAAACCGTTATTTTCCTTCGATGTAAACCGATTCTATTTTCTGCCAGCGTTTTTTGTAAACAAGATAAAATACATTCGCTAAACCCATTACGCCGAGTGTGGCCAGGCCGACCGCCGTAAAACCTTTAACAAACGGTGCACGCGTTAAGATTTCCGCCATAAAAGCGGCGTAGAGTCCCATCACCGACCAATACATAAAGTTATAATGCAGACCGAGCCATTTCATTTCGGGCTTTCGCAAGATTGCCGGAACCATCCCGCCGAGAAGTGCGATGGTGCTGATTATGGCCGCTATATGAAAAATCCCGAATCCGCCAAAAAGCCGGTAGATCATAAACGCAGTAATGATCAAAACCGTCATACTGAGGGCATAAACATAGCCGATCTTCCGATGAATGGCCGTCCCTTTTTGAGTTAAAATAACCCAGGTTCCGGCAATCAGAGCGATGATCGAAGCAATAAGATGTATCAATCCGATTGGGCTTGAATAAATCACAAAAAAAACTCCTTTTTCAGCATAGATGTTTTGTAGTTACGCTGAAAAGGAGCCTGGGGTTTAGAAAGACAAATTATTCGACAATCTTAATTCCCAACTCTTCCAACTGCTTTTCATCAACATCGCCGGGCGAGTCCATCATTAAATCCTGGGCCGAAGCGGTTTTCGGAAAGGCGATGACGTCGCGGATGTTGTCGGTTTCCTGTAAGAGCATCACCAAACGTTCGATTCCGGCGGCGAAACCTCCGTGCGGCGGTGTGCCGTATTTTAGAGCTTCGACGAAAAACCCGAATCTTTCTTTTGCCGTTTCTTCGGTTAAACCCTGGGCTTTGAAGATGAGGCTTTGGATGTCGCTTCGATGCACACGGATCGAACCCGAACCGATCTCGTAGCCGTTGATGACGATGTCGTAGGCTCTCGCCCGGATTTTGCCCAAAAGTTCCGTTTCGCCGTCTTCGATGGCCCGCTTAAAGAGCGGTACATCTTCTTCCATTAAAGATGTAAACGGATGGTGCATCGGGTCGTAATTTCCGGTGTCCTCGTTGTATTCAAACATCGGAAATTCCGTCACCCAGAGCGGTTTGTAAACGCCTTTCGGAATGAGTTCGTCGCGTTTGGCGATCTCTTTTCGCAAGGCACCTAAGGAAGCCGCAACGATGGATTTTCTGCCCGCGACGATCAGAACCGCATCGCCTTTTTCGGCATTGGCCGTTTCCGCCAATTCGTTGATCTTCTTTTCACCGAGAACTTTCAATAATGATGAAGTAGTTTCATCGCCGAGTTTTATCCAGGCCAAACCGCTCGCCCCGTAGCGTTTGACGAATTCCTGAAAACCGTCCAAAACCTTGCGGGAATAGTCCGCTCCGTTTTTCGCCACGATCCCTTTTATCTCGCCGCCTTCCTCTAAAATCGTTTTAAACGGTGCGAAATCCGTGTCTTTCAAGTTGTCAGACAAATTTTGTAATTCCATCCCGAAACGCACGTCGGGTTTATCAACTCCAAACCTACGCATTGCCTCCGCGTAGGTCATCCGCGGAAACGGCGTTTCACTCATCCTCCAGGAGCCCATGACCTCCCTCAACCCGGTGCTGACCGTCGGCGAGCAGATCGGCGAGGCTCTGGCCGTGCACGAGAAGCTGCCGCGCAAGCAGATACGCCAGCGGGTGCTCGACATGCTGGAGGCGGTGCAGATCCGAGATCCCGAACGGGTGTTC
>JBGTRS010000055.1:0-9011 GCA_041940665.1 Pyrinomonadaceae bacterium
GAAGAATTAGCTCTGCAAAACAAAGCCGTATTCGGATTTTTGCTCAATCTCTCGCATAAACGCCGTATTTTTGAAGTCGTCCTGGACGCATTTTTAGTTACGCTTTCATATTACTTTTCCTATATCCTGCTGTGGGGATCCTTCGAGAACAGCCCGAACTGGCAGCTCTTTCTCAAAACATTGCCGATTTTGATCGTCGGTTGTCTGGGATCGTTTTTGATCGTCGGTGTTTATCGCGGCATCTGGCGGTATACGAGCATTCAGGACTTCGTAACTTTTACGAAAGCGGTGGCTCTGGGTTCGATCGTCAGCGTGTTGGCGATCTTGCTATTCTATCGTTTTGAAGGATTTTCGCGGGCTTTATTTGTCGTCAACGGCGTCCTTCTTCTGTTAGCCGTCGCCGGCAGCCGGATGGCTTTTCGCCTCTTACGCCAGCTTTTGCCGAATCCGACCAACGGCAATAAACGCAATGTTTTGATCTACGGGGCGGGCGACGGCGGCGAGATGGTTCTGCGGGAACTTGAAAACAATCCGAATTGGGAATACCGGGCGATCGGTTTTCTCGATGACGATCCTCTGAAAACGGACAAGGTCATACACGGACTTCGCGTTTACGGCGGCAACGGTTCGCTTCCCGATATTTGTTTGAAAAACGACGTCCAGGAAATTCTTGTTTCCTTCCGCGAGATCTCGCCCGAAAGATTAAAGGAAGTCCGGATTATTTGCCAGGAAGCGAATGTTTCCTTAAAGCGGGCTTTGATAAAGATCGAGCCGATTGAAATTGATTAGGAAAATTTGGTTTTTGGTTACGGGGTGAAAGCTGAGATTTTTTCAAAGACCGCAGACCGCAGACCGCAAATAAGCAAATTTCGACTTTATCAATCCGCCGATTTCCAATAAAATCCTTATTCAGCAAAACTCTGAAGATTCAAATATGCAAACCAAAGCATTCAAAATAAGTTCTCCTCTCCAGCGGATTTTATTGATAGTTTTCGGATTATTGTGTCTGGTCTGGTTATTTTTCGCGGCCAAATGGTTTTTCGGAAACGCGATCGCCACCCGCGTTTTGCAAAAAGAAGTCGCCGAACTTGCCGTCTCGCTTGCTCCGAACGACCCGCAGACGCATCTGACGGCAGCGGTTTTATATAATCAATCGTTTCAGCCCGAAGATTTGCCGAAGGCTCTGGCCGAATATGAAAAAGCGGTCGCCCTTTCGCCCAATGATTATCGTTTGTGGCTGGCTTTCGGAAAAGCTCTCGAACGCACCGGCAAGTCAGAGAGTGCGGCCAAAGCTTTGCAGAAGGCTCTCGAACTTGCTCCGCATTATGCGGAAGTCCGCTGGGTTTACGGAAACATTCTGCTTCGTCAGGGAAAAACCGCGGAAGCCTTTGCGGAAATCCGCCGGGCGGTCGAGGGCGATCCGAAATTTGCCGCTCCCGCCGCGACGACCGCGTGGGATATTTTTGAGGGTGATCTCGAAGCGGTCAGAAAAAATATCGGCGATTCCGCTTCCGTCAAATCGGCCTTAGCGGTCTATCTGGCCAATCAGAAACGCTTTGACGAAGCTCTGCAGATCAGAAATTCCATTCCCGAAAATATCCGCAAAACAACATTTAAGGAAGACGGCGAAAAGATTTTCAGTCAATTGATCGCCGATAAAAAATACCGTTCGGCGACGCGGATCAAGTCCGAACTGGCCGGAAAAGATGCCGCCGGAATTTCCGTCGGTAAAATTACCAACGGCGGTTTTGAAACGGCCGTTAACGCTGAAAAAGCGGAGGTTTTTGAATGGGAGATCGCCGCCGGAGATCAGCCGCAGATCGGTGTCAACAACGAGCAAAAACACAGCGGCGGACAAAGTCTCGTCCTTGTTTTTAATTCGGCGGTCGGTAAGGAATTTCGCAATGTTTCGCAGATTGTCGCGGTCGAGGGCGGCAGAGAATACGAATTTGAGGCGTTTTACAAATCCGCTCTGGAAACTTCGGCAACCGTAAAATGGGAAATCGTCGAAGCGGCAAGCGGCCGGATTTTAGCTTCGACCGACGCGATCGGGAGAAAAACCGATTGGAAAAGTTCGGGTGTCCGGTTTACGACGCCGGAAGAGTCGGAAGGAATTATCATCCGGCTCGTGCGGGAAAACTGTGCTTCGGCGGATTGTTCGATCAGCGGAACGGTTTGGTTTGATGATGTTTCATTGAAATAAGATTTGACTGGAACGCAAGCGGCTCGCTTGCAAGCGTCCGAAAGGACGCTAATCTGTGTCAATTTATTTCAACTTTATTTTTAATGAAAACTTTTTCAAACGCTAACGCGTTTGTGCAAGCGAGCCGCTTGCGTTCCAGTCCCAAATAATATGGCGGAAAGTTTAGAAACAACAAGTTCATCCGAACGGATTGACGCGGGGATGGCAGAGGAAAAAACGACCTTTTTCGGCGGGGCGGTTTTCTTTATGCTCTGTTTGATCGCGGTTTTTGCAAGCGTCGCGTTCGGCGGCGTCAGCACGGGGACGTTGGGCTTGATCTCGGTATTTATCGGCTTGCTCGTCATCTTCTGGGTTCTCGACGCCTGGAAAAACGGCGAATTTGCTGTTTCGACGAATTTTCTGCAGATTCCGCTTCTGGGCTTGATTTTCATTGGCTTAATTCAGCTTCTGCCGTTGAGTTCCCCGGAAGTTCCCGCCGGTTTACTAAAAACTTCCGCGGTCGGTTCGCTTTCGCTTGATCCCTATTCAACCCGATTGGCCGTGCTCAAACTCTTTATCTATCTGATCTTTTTCGCCGCCGCTTTGCGTTTTATAAATACACAGAAACGTCTGCAGAAAATCGTCGTGACGATAATTATTTTCGCTTCGACGATGGCGTTTTTCGGCATTTTACAGAGACTTGCTGATCCCGAATTGATGCTCGGAGTGCGGGAGGTCAAACAGGCCGTTTATTTTGCGACATACATCAATCAGCATCATTTTGCCGCATTTATGGAAATGACCATCGGTTTAACGCTGGCCTTGATCTTCGGCGGTGCGGTCAAAAAAGATAAACTCCTGCTTTTGGTGATCGCCGCCGTTCTGATGGGCATCGCCGTCGTTTTTACCGGCTCACGCGGCGGAATGATCAGCCTTTTGGGAGTGATTGGATTTCTGGTTCTGTTGAACATTTTTAACCGGAAAAAGTTTGTTGAAGAAAACGAGAAAAATGCGGATACAAAAATCACTTTTCTTTCTCAAAATTTAATTCTTATCGGCGGAAGTGTTTTATTAGTTGTCATTTTATTGATCTCGGTAATGTGGTTGGGCGGCGGTGAATCGGTTTTAAGAGGAACCGGCGTTGATGTCAAGGGAACTGATTTTACGAGCGGACGGACGCATTTTTGGAATGTCGCTCTGCAGATTTTTCGCGATAATCCGGTTTTGGGGGCGGGACTCGAATCCTTCGGCGTGGCTTTTACAAAATACGACACCTGGAGCGGACAATTCCGCATCGAACAGGCTCACAACGATTATCTGCAGATTTTAGCCGATGCGGGAATTTCGGGTCTGCTGTGCGTCATCGCCTTTATCGTTCTGCTTTTCAAACAGAGTTTGCGGATCGTCAACACGACTGCCGACCGTTTCCGCCGAAATGTTGCCGTCGGTGCTTTGGCGGGATGCTTCGGCATCATCCTCCACAGCTTTTTTGATTTTCCGCTCCGGACGAACGCCAATATGTTTTTCTTTCTGCTTTTGGTATCACTCGCCGTCGTGGAGATAAATTATCCCAGACTTTACCGCAAGCGTGTCAAAGTAAAGAAAAATGGCAAATAGTTTTTCTATTTACCATTTACCATTCACTGTTCACTGGATTCACTGATTATCCTTTTTCTGGATGAGAAGCCGTTTGGCTTCAAAGGCTTCTTTGAAAGCACCGCCTTCGATGTCGCCGAACCTCAGAGCGGCGTCGTAGATTTTAATGGCGTAATCTTTCTGACCGGCGAATTCATAGATTCGGCCGAGAGCGAAATAGGTTGACGACAGAAGGGCGATGTCATTGGTCGGTGTTGCGACTTGAATCCGCAGGACATTTTCGTAATAGACCTTGGCTTTCAAAAGCCGTTTGTTGACTTCCTCGAGGTCTTTGATGCCTTCGGCGGATTGGCTGGCCGTGCGTCCCAGAGCATAATAAATTCTGGCCGATTCGAGCGGGTTTTCGATGTTTTCGTTGAGCAGTTCTTTCAGACGATTTTCCGCTTCGTCGAATTTTTTCGCCTCCGAAAGTTTTTCGATCTCGAGCAGTTTGTTTGTCAGCGGATTTTCAACCAAAGTCGTGACCTCGACGATCTGTGTCCGGTCTTTTTCTCTCTGGGCCAACGCCCGTTTCTTTTCTTCACCGAATTGCGTCAGGCGTTTGGCTTCATCCAAAGGTTTCATCGAAACGATCCAATCATTGATCGAACCGGCAATGTCGAAACCGGAGTTTTCGATGCCGCGTAATTTTTCGGCGAAGTAAAACGCCAGCACCGCACCTTTTTCGTAGCTTTCGGAAAGTTGCAGAAGGGCTTCGTCGTTAAACGCCTGTTTGACCTTTTCCAGTTCGGCGACGACCTTTTTCTTGTCCTCTTCCTTTTCCTGCAAGGGAATTATCCGGCGTGCCTGAGCCGTGGCGATCTCTTCTTTGCGGAACTGTTTTTCTCTCGCATCAACCGCCGCGACCAATGAACGGGAAACGGCCAGATACGGATCGGGCGAAACCGCAAAGCCGGCGTTGCGTCTCTCGTCGAGGAGAGTACGGATCTCTTTTTGATGGACGGCAATTTCTTTTGAACTTTTCAAAACAAGCGGATCGAGAACGAACTGCAGAAATCCGCGGCGGACTTCCGATGAACTCAAGTCCGTATCGGGCGGAACGATGGCAAAATAATTGTCCTTGATATTCAGAAAATTGATCGTGCCTTTTGAAGCGAGAATGTCCGGGACAATCTTGAAACTGCGTTCACGCTCGCGTGTTTCATAGGTTACGAGGTCTTTGCCTTTACTCTTTTTAGATTCGACCTTGACCCTTTCCAGATAAGAAAGCTGCGGGCGTGTATGCAGATAATCGAGCACGCTTCTGACCATTTCGCGGGCATCGGGACGCATCCGGTCGCCGATCTCCTGATTTTTTTTGTAGTAAGAATCAATTTTCGCCGCCATTCCTTTCGAGTTGTAAAATTCGCGGACGAGAACCGAATAATCGAGAACTTCGAGCAGATCATCGGGCAGGTCGAGCGAGCGTTCCGGTTCGTCCAATTCCGGGGCGGGCGTTAAGGAATAAGCCATCGAGATAAAAGGAGACTTCACACGATCCACGAAGGAACCGTATTTTTTGTCGTAAATTTCCTTTTCTTCATCGGTCAAACCGCGGCTGTATTTGGCAAGAAATGTATCGAAATCCGCCAAAACCTCTTTTCTGATGGTTTCGTTGCTTTCCTGACTCGCCAGATTTTCGCGGTATCTCTGGGCAAATCTTTTTGTATATTGATCAACGAAAGTTTTCAGTTTTTGACGCAGATCGGGAGAGATTTCCGCCAGATCTTTCTGCAGGGTCTGGCGGAAATCCTCGCCCTGTTTGGTCAGATTCGTTTCGACCCCGGCGGCCTCCAAAGTTACTAAAACGACTATCAAACGCTTGTCAGCTTCGATGCTGACGCCGTAGTTTGAAAGGTCGAGCGGAACATTTGAAGTTTGTCCGAAAACTGCGGTACAAACGAATATGGCGATAAAGAAAATTGATAAAACTCTTCTCATTTTTCTATAAAATTTTTTATTATTACCGTTCAAAAGATTAGTGCAAAGAACGCAAGATAAAAAAAGGAAATAAAGGGGGGTTAGAAAAAACCTCTGTTTATTTTGCGTCTTTGCTCTAGTTAAAGATGCTTTTATTCCGGCTTGAGATGCTTAACTCTTCATAACAAAAACGCGAAGAACAAAACGGATTTAGAAAACTCATCTCCCTCGTTGTTCTTCGCATTTCTCTTTATAAAAAAATTACTTTTTAATTGTAACTCGCCAGAGCTTCGCCTTCATCGTCGAAGGTGTCAAAAACCGTGAGAAGTTTGGTGATTGCCAAAAGGTCTTGGATTTTTTGAGTTAAATTTAAAAGTTTCAAATTTCCGCCTTCTTTGCTGACGGCGGAGTAGCTCGAAACGAGTTCGCCGATGCCGCTCGAATCAATATATCCGACATCGCCCAGGTTCAATAAGATGTTCTTTTTGCCTTCGCCCAGCAGACGGCGGACGGTGTTGCGAAGAGCGACACTGCCTTCGCCGATGGTTACTTTGCCGCTCATATCGAGTATCGTTACATCACCCGCTTGTCTTTCCGAAATATTAAGTTCAGCCATTTTTATCTCCTCATGTCTTTATAATTTATTTTTTTTAATTGCAAGTAGATAGACGAAATTTATCAAAAAAATTCTGGTAAAACAAAAGCACTATTGATTTTTTGTCATCTTCACGAGCATTCCGCCGTCGGGATGATTATGCCATTCGACCGTATCAACAAAATTCTGCATAAAAAGAATTCCGCGTCCGTCCGCTTTCAAAAGATTTTCGGGATTGGTCGGGTCGGGAACGTCTTCGACCTTGAAACCTTCGCCGAAATCCCGGATCGTAATTTCCAAAATTTGGTTCGTATTGCTCAACGAAATGTTGACCTGCTTTGTTTCGTCGAGCTTGTTGCCGTGTTTGACGGCGTTGGCGACGGCTTCCCGCACAGCCATATCTATGCCGAAGATCGCATCTTCGCCAAAACCCATATCTTTCGCAAAATCCACCGTGCGGACAACCGCATCATCTATCAATTCAATTTTGCTTGAAATAGAAAAGTTCGTTTGTTTTTCGCCCACAATTTAGCCGTCTAAGTAAGAGAATTCTTTTTTGTCCTGATTTGCTATAAGTTTGCGTTTTATTTGGGTTTATGTCAAGAAAGAAGTTAAAGTAAAGAGTAAAAATACAAAAGGCAGAAAATAAAAGTTTCAAACATTTTTCTCAATTTTTATGAAAATATTCAAAGCAAACTCTATTCAGGGAACGATCAATCTGCCCGGCGATAAATCCATCTCGCACCGGGCGGCGATGCTTTCGGCATTGGCGGAAGGCAAAACAAAAATCGAAAATTTTGCAACCAGCGAAGATTGTGCTTCGACCCTGCGGTGTCTGCGGGATTTGGGCGTCAAAATCGAACCGAACGGGACGACGGTTTTTATTACAGGCGTCGGCAAAAGCGGATTAACAAAGCCCGTCAAACCGCTCGATTGCGGAAACAGCGGAACGACGATGCGTCTTTTAGCAGGAATTCTGGCGGGACAAGATTTTGAATCGGTTCTGGTCGGCGATGAATCCCTGCAACAACGTCCGATGAAGCGGATCATCGAACCGCTCGAAAAAATGGGAGCAGAGATCGAATCGAAGAACGGCACCGCCCCTTTGAAAATTCAAGGTAAAAATCCTCTGAAAAATATCGAATACGATTTGTCCGTTGCTTCCGCCCAAATAAAATCATGTATCTTACTGGCCGGATTAAATGCCGAAGGTAAGTCCAAAATCCGAAGTCCGAAATCCAAAATCCCGCAGTCACCTTCACGGAATCATACCGAACTTATGTTCGGTCATCTCGGTGCGAAGATCGAGGAAAATTTTATCGAAGCGGATGACTTATATGTTCACGAAATTACGATTGACGGCAGATCACAGCTAGAAGCGAAAGATTTGCTGATTCCATCGGATATTTCTTCCGCCGCATTTTTTCTGGTTGCGGCAAGTTGTTTGAAGGGTTCGGAAATCGTCTTGAAAAATGTGGGCTTAAACATCACCCGCTCGGCGATCATCGAAGTTTTGCAGGGTTTCGGGGCGGAAATTGAAATTCAAAACAAACGCGAAGCGAGCAACGAGATTCTCGGCGATCTGTTTGTCAAAGGAAATAAAGATTTGAAATCAAAAACCGTTTCAAACCGGATCGAAGGCGATATTATCGCCAATTTAATTGACGAGATTCCGATCCTGGCGGTTTTCGGAACACAGCTTGAAAATGGCTTAGAGATACGCGATGCGTCGGAATTACGGGTCAAAGAATCCGACCGGATTGCGGCTGTTTGCGAAAATCTGCGGAAAATGAACGCCGGGGTTGAAGAATTTGAAGACGGTTTCCAGGTTAAAAGATCGGGTTTGAAAGGTGCGAAGGTTGATTCCTTCGGCGATCACCGGATCGCGATGGCGTTTGCCGTCGCCGGACTTTTCGCGAACGGCGAAACGGAGATCATTGACGCCGAATGTGCGAAAGTTTCTTTCCCTGAATTTTTTGAAGTTCTGCAAAATGTTGTAAGATAAACGGCAACTTCTTTTCAAATGGAAACTGTTGATAAAAGGATCGTTCTCACAGGCTTTATGGGCGTTGGCAAATCAACCGTCGCCCGTCATCTGTCTTCGTTGGTCAAACAAAAAAAACTAGACCTCGACGATTTTATCGAAAAAGAAGAATCACGCAAAATTCCCGAAATTGTCGCCACGGACGGTCTGGATATTTTCCGCCGGATCGAAACGAGATGTCTCTGCAAGGTCTTGGATGATTCCGAGATAAAGATAATTTCATTAGGTGGCGGTGCCTGGACGACCGAAAAAAACCGCGATCTGATCAAAGAACGCGGCTGCATCACGGTTTGGCTCGAATCAACCTTCGAGCATTGCTGGCGGAACATACGCTTTTCAAAACGCGAAAGACCGCTCATCAAAAACAAGGCTCAGGCCCGAAAATTATTTGAAGAAAGAGCGGCGGTCTATTGCCTGGCCGATTGGCATTTTGTTCTCAATCCCGGTCATAATTCGTATGAGGTCGCCAAACAGATCGCCAAAGAGATCTTTCTGGCGGAAATTCATTAACTCATCAAAAAAAACTTTTTGAAATAATTTGACAAACCGGGCGTATCAAAGTAATTTCGGAAAACTAACAAAAATGAAAGCAAAATGGATCGGATTTTTGAGATTTGAGAAATTTTTGTGCTTTC